>JANLFJ010000002.1 GCA_024655825.1 Peptococcaceae bacterium
ATATAGTGTAGACGAACAAGCCTTTGATGAGCTTAAAAACACTTCCCTCGGCAAGACGATACTTTTTACCGACAGAAACGATTGGCAGGCAGAGGAAATCATCCTTACATACCGGGATCAGAACAAAATCGAGCAGTCGTTCCGCCAGATGAAAGACCCCTCCTGGGTCAGTTGGGATCCGCTCCTGCACTGGACTGACCAAAAGATCCGCGTGCACGCGTTCTATTGTTTTGCCGCACTGCTTATGTCGGCATTGTTAAAGAAAGAACTGCAAAATAGAAAGGTTGCCATTTCCTTAACAAGAGCTTTTGAAAAATTGTCCAAAATTCAGGAGGTTACGATTGAATATCCAGCCCCGAAACGTACTCAGGAACCTGTTCGGGTAGTCCTGTTGACTGAAATGGATTCGGAACAAAAGGAACTTTTTGAGGCTTTAGAGCTGGCTGATTACACTGTTTAGTACTACGTTTTTGGCCCTGAAAGCCTTGATATGAAAGGATTCTAAAAAATAAAAACTAATATTTCGTAAAGTCATGCTAGCGGTAATTCATATGTGGCATCCACGACTAAGTGCAGTTTGTAGCCAAACCATTTTACGACCTTTTCCCAGGGCCTGCCGTCTTTG
This sequence comes from Peptococcaceae bacterium, assembly GCA_024655825.1. Lineage (NCBI taxonomy): Bacteria > Bacillati > Bacillota > Clostridia > Eubacteriales > Peptococcaceae > Peptococcaceae bacterium. Next base: position 626 of record JANLFJ010000002.1, read on the forward strand.
TCCTGACCATGGTATTCTTTTCGCCCGTAGTCGGCATCCGTATCCCGCCTGCCATCCGGTGTCTGTTTTTCATTTTTTCGTTTGGCAAATGACGGGATGGCTTTGCTGTCTATAGCCAGGTGCTTCCCGAAGTCAGACAATAGTTCCTGCAGTTCTTTCACCAGCTTTTCGAAAACATTGTTTATTTCTTCTTCGTGTTTGAATAACTTTTTTATAAATCGCGTATATACCCAGGCCGGCGGCACTTTGTTAAAGAATCCGCACATCTCCCGTAATTGCCCGTTCCGCGCTAGTTCACGCCGCAGTTTTTCTACAGATTCGTGTTGAAAGACTATTCCTGCCAGGATGGAGTTCCACATAGCCCGCACCGGATAATCGTCCCGGCCTTTATAGCGCTCTTTCTCCATCTGCCTCATAAGTTCTTCGTCCGGCATATATTCCAGCACGAGACGCAGCCGTTCTAAATCACCTAATTCTTCGATTTCTCTCCAGCCAAATATGCGAAGTTGTGGTATAATAGCCATGCAGGTAAGCCTCCTTGGTTTAATGTGTGGATTGGTTTTCACTATTTTACCATGGAATTGGCTTACCTGTTTTTCTTTTTTCTATCTTGGGGTTGATTTTTTAGTATCTTATGATCTCCTGCCCCGCAAAACCGTATTTTCCGCTTTTTTATGGGGGAAAATTCTTTTTTGCGTTCCTTTCAACGCTTGTGCTGTTTGGCCCCCTGAACATAGCAATTAGCTCTCCTGGAAAATTGTCGTTTCACCGGGAAACCGCGGCGACAGTTGATATATTACCACATGCTTTTAAGTGTGTCAACGTACTTCCTGCAACAATCACAGTAAATATTTATTATATCCAGCAGCATTTTATTATAATTTTGAACCGTTCATTCGTTCTTGCTTATACCGGGGTTTAGTCCCCGAAGCAATCCAGATTCCACTCCAAAATAGGTGCTGGGCACCTGGCCGACGATAATGGTTTCAGCAATGGGTACCCTGTTGTTGACAGTCACGCTCTTGCTGTCGGTGGGTATAACTATTGTCACGATTGTTTTTATATTTAAATACAAAATATGGCGAACCTGGTTAATTCCAGCCTGCTGGAACTCATCATCAAACTCTACGTTGACAGTGCCGACTGGAACAATACCGACTTTGATTCTCGGGCCGTAATTAGCCAATATCCGGCTGCCCAGTGCTTGCCCCATGGGAATGTAAAGGTTTTCGTCTTTTAATCCTTTCAGCATTTCTTTGATTTCAAGCCCTGCCTGGGAAACAATACGGCTGATTTTTATAGTATTGGCCTGCATCATCGTAATGTGCTGCTGGGCATCTTTATGAACATAAACCAGGTCGTTGTAATTGACGTTAGCAAGAACCCTTTCATAAAGAATCCGGTGAATGGTTTCCGTGGCGACCAGATTGGCTCTTGATTCGGCCATGGCCATAATCGCTGGTTTAAGATTTCTTTCCACCATGCTAAATAAAAACACAAGGAAAAGCAGCAGAATAATAACCGGGGTAAACCAGGGAATTTTTACCGGTAAAAAACGCCGCCTCAACCCGTACCTGCGCCTGCGCCACCCCGCCAAATTCATTCACCTCACTTTTAGCGAAGAAATGAATAAAAAATGCCTGTAAGAAAAATATATGTCGCTCAACATGAAAAAGTGCAAATACTATTAATAGCCAAAAGCTTAAAGTTTTAATTGGCTTGACGAGTGTGCTATAATATTTCAAGCAGGTAAAGCAAGGAGGTTTTATAATGACCCGAAAAAGGCCCCGAACCAGGATAAGATATGGCCGGGTGGTCATTCTGGCTGTTCTCCTGGTCTCATTTATAATTGCGGGTGCCGGCCTGGGATTTGTTTTCGGAGCAATCCGCAGCATGCCAAAATATGACCTCGAAAATATTACCGGGGCTCTCTCAAGTTTTATCCTGGACAAAGACAACCAGGAAGTTACCATGCTTAGAACGGATAAAAACAGGGTCCAGCTGGAACCTGCCGAAATCCCGTTAATAATGAAGCAAGCTATTGTTGCTATAGAAGACCAGCGTTTTTATAAACATCACGGTTTTGACCCCATTAGATTCATGGGAGCAGTTGTCGCCAACATAAAAAAAGGCTATGGTTCCGAGGGCGGCAGCACTATCACCCAGCAGCTTGTAAAAATAGCCATCCTGGAAAACCCCGAAAAGAAGTTGAGAAGAAAAATTCAGGAGGCAATCATTGCCTTTAAAGTTGAAAACAAATACACAAAAGACCAGATCCTGACCATGTATCTTAACAATGTCTATTACGGGCACGGGGCCTGGAGCCTGGAAACCGCAGCCGAAACGTACTTCGGCAAAGAAGCAAAGGACCTGACTCTTGAAGAGGCCGCAATGCTGGCGGGAGTTGTAAATGCTCCGGGGCGGTATTCACCCTACCTGAGCATGGAGAAAGCAAAACAGCGCCAGGCTCTGGTTCTTAACGAAATGGTTAAAATGAAATACATTTCCCAGGAAACCGCCGATAAAGCCAAAGCCAAGCCGCTCAAGCTCGCCGGTTTAAAAGCTAACAATTATAAATACCAGTCTTTTGCGGACTATGTCATTGAAGAAGCTGCCGAACAATTAAAACTTGAAGGTTCGGACATCGCCTCTTTATACACGGCCGGATACAAGATTTACACAACCATGGATACAAAAGCACAAGATACAGCCGAGGCGGCCTTTGCCGACGACAGTTTTTTCCCGAAAGGAAAAAACGGCAAAATTGTTCAGGGCGCCCTGGTCATACTGGACCCACACACGGGCGAAATCAGGACCCTGGTGGGGGGCAGGAACCAACAGGGAGAGCGCCAGTTTAACAGGGCCGTTCACGCTGCCCGCCAGCCCGGATCGGCCTTCAAGCCCATTGCCGTGTACGGCCCAGCCCTGGAAAAAGGCTATGGACCGGCCACAGTCCTTGATGACTACCCCCAGGTATATGAAACGCCATTGGGGCCAAAAACATTTGTCAACTATGACGAAAAAACCCGGGGTTACCGGGGATTGATCAGCATGCGCACCGCTATCCAGTGGTCTGTCAATACGTTCGCCGTGAAAATGCTGGAAAGAATCGGCGTCAGCGAAGGTTTCAATTTTGCGAAAAGGCTCGGTATTTCCACTCTTGTGGAAAGCGGTAAAAGCAACGACATGGGACTTTCCCTGGCCCTGGGAGGGTTAACCAAGGGGGTATCCCCCCTGGAGATGGCCGGCGCTTATGCGGCCTTTGCCAACCAGGGCATATACATCAAACCGTATGCAATCCGTAAAATCGAAGACAAGGATGGAAACGTGCTTTACCAGCATAAAACAATTAAAACGGTGGTAATGTCCCCCCAATCGGCTTATCTCTTGACAGACATGTTGCGAACGGTTGTTGAAGCCGGCACGGCCACCAAGGCCCAAATGGACCGCCCGGTAGCCGGGAAAACCGGTACAACCTCCTTTGATGTGGATGCCTGGTTCTGCGGCTATACCCCCGACCTGGTCGGAGTAGTCTGGATGGGTTATGACAAAGAAGAAGCGATGAGCGGTGTTTATGGCGGGACAGTGGGTGCTCCCCTCTGGAAAAAGGTGATGGAGGTAGCCCACCAGGGAATACCAGTCTCTGAATTCCCTGTTCCCGAAGGTATAACGGAAGTTCAGGTCGATTACAAATCGGGTCTGCTCCCTTCGCCTCTTACTCCCCCTAATTTTATTACTACCGAGAAATTCAACAGTGCCTACGTTCCTACCGAAATTTCCAATGTATGGGTACAGCTGCCTGTTTGCCCCGATTCGGGCAAACTTTTAACCGACATGTGCCCTTCCTCCATAACAAGGACATTTCTAAAACGCCCCATCCCCTGGAGCGGGGAACAGGTCCCGCAGGACGCCGTTCTTGAGCCGCCCACCGAATACTGCCCGGTACACGGCAGTGGAACTGCGGCAGGCCCTGTAATAAATTTGCAGGGGTTTCCGGTAATGGACGGTGATAACGTAAAAAGCATCAAACTAATGTGGACCCATTCAGCTCTTAATACCGACATGTTATTCCATATTTACCGCTCAACGCAGCCCAACATCATACCCGGTCAGGCAGTGTCCGTGGCAAAAGTAAACGTGGGTTCAACCTCTTGGCAGGACAACGATATTGTCCCAGGAAGCAAATACTATTACATGATAGTCGCCCAAAATCCCCACACGGGAGAACAATCTCCTCCCTCCAATGCAATCGAGGTGTTCGCCGGTAAAACAGATAAGCAAGACATTAAATTAAAAGCTCCAATCTTGCGGGGAGAAGCCCATATTGAGGGTAATAAGGCTACCGTTAAGCTTGATTGGACCAAAGCTTCCGAAACCAGGCCGGTTGTCTATTTCGTTTTTCGTTCGGACACTCCAAATTTCGAAGCCGGTCCCGAAAACCAGATAGCAGCCAACCAGTCAATCACAGCGACTTATTGGACGGATTCCGGACTGCCCAAGGGTAAGACTTACTACTACCGGGTAATTGCGTTCGATATGGAAACAAAACAACAGAGCCACTCTTCCAATCAGCTTCAGGTGATCATTCCCTGATTATCTCGCCGGCGGCGACAAAAGTACTTATCTTATATTGTCATCATCCAAATTAAGCTTTTCGCAGTTTAACTCAAATCCCGTACCCGGCCCCCTACTTCTTAAACTCCACTACCGTAACACCGTGACCGCCTTCGTAGTACCCGCCCATACGGGACGAAGCGACAAAACGGTGTCTTTTTACAATTTCACTAATGGCTCCTCTGAGGGCCCCCGTACCTTTACCGTGAATGATATATGCCTTAGGGATCCCGGCCAGATAGGCATCATCCAAATATTTTTCAGCCTCCAGAACGGCTTCCTCCACCGTCATGCCCCTAAGATCAAGCTCATTTTTCATTATCCTGGCCTTTTCGGCGACAATCTCTCCCACGCCTGTGCGTTCCTGTTTTTTATCTGGTTTTTCTTCCTCCAGCCTGCGGAGGTCTTTCAATTTCACGGCAAGCTTCACAATTCCCGCCTGTACCAGGACCTCGTCGTTCTTCGGTTTCTCCAGCACCTGCGCTTTCTGGTTCAATTTCTTTAAAAGGACAGTATCTCCCGGTACCAGGTCGGCGGGACTTACCAACCCCTCATCATCCTCTTTTTCCATTTGCGCCCTGATACGGGCTTCTTCTTCGCGCAGGCGGTCCCGCAGTTCATGAAGCTCTTTCCGTGCTTCCTGCGGCGCTCTTTTCAGTATTTCTTTCGCTTCCTTCAGAATAGCTTCGCTTTCCCGCCTTGCTCTGGTAACAATATCCAGCGCCTCGGCCTGGGCTTTTTGCAATACGTCCTGGACCTGGCTCTTTAGCTCATTTTCCCGTTTTTCCATTTGCAGGAGTTTGGTCTCGGCAATCCTTTTCAACTTTTCCGCCTCCTGCCTTTCTTTTTCCGAAAGCAGCTGGTTGGTCTCAAGACTGGCAATCAGGTCGGCCACCCGGACCTCCTCCTGCGAAAGAAAACTCCTGGCCCGTTCCACCAGCGCCGGGCCCAACCCCAGCCTTCTTGATATTTCAAAGGCATTGCTCCTGCCTGGGACACCTATCAAGAGCCGGTAGGTAGGCCGGAGTGTTTCCACATCAAATTCCACGCTGGCGTTTTCAACCCGTTCGTGGCTGTAAGCAAAGCTTTTCAATTCACTGTAGTGAGTGGTCGCGATGACTTTTGCTCCCTTTTGAATAAGGTATTCGAGGATTGCCATGGCCAGCGCCGCTCCTTCCGCAGGATCCGTTCCCGCTCCCAGTTCGTCAAGCAAGACCAGTGTCTGTTCGTTTAAGTTTTCCAGTATATTAATAATATTGGTCATGTGGGAGGAAAAGGTGCTGAGTGACTGCTCAATGCTCTGTTCATCGCCTATGTCGGCGTAAATCTGATTGAAGACGGCCAGTTCAGTGCCGACCTGCGCGGGCACGTGCAGTCCCGCCTGGGCCATGAGAGAAAATAGGCCGACCGTCTTAAGAGTTACCGTTTTGCCTCCGGTATTTGGACCGGTAATAACCAGGGTGTCAAACTCATCTCCAAGATGAATGGTCACCGGGACCACCCTTCCCTGGATGAGGGGATGCCTCCCCTGGATTATTCTTAAATACCCTTTCTGATTCATAACCGGCTGCCCGCAGTCCAGTTCAGAACTTAATCTGGCTTTAGCAAAAACAAAATCCAGGCTTGACAAGGCTTGAAGCATAAGCTTTAATTCCTGGCGGTGGCTGTCCACCTGCACGGTAAGCTGGCGCAGGATCCTTACCACTTCAGCCCGCTCCATGGCTTCACAGCGCTGCGCCTCGTTCGTCAGTTCCACCACGCTCATAGGTTCAATATATAGAGTGGCTCCGCTGGCCGACTGGTCATGAACAAGCCCCGGCACCTGGTGGCGGAACTCCTGTTTCACCGGCACCACATAGCGGTCGTTTCTGATCGTGATGAGCGGGTCCTGGAGATACTTCTGCATCCCGGGAGAACTGATCATTGCTTCCAGTTTTTCCTTGGCTTTGCCTTGCAGGCTGCGCAGTTTTCTCCTGATCCGGCCCAGTTCCTCTGAAGCGTTGTCGCTCACTTCCCCTTCCGGGGAAACGGTTTTCTTGATTTTCTGTTCAAGACCGGGAAGAACACAAAGATCGGTAGCATAAGAAGACAGTATCCGGTATTTTTTACCTTCTTTTTCAAAAAATCCTTTGATCCTTCTCGAAGCAGCCAGTGTATCAAAAATCTGTAAAAATTCTTGAGGCTCGATAATTCCTCCCATCTCGGCCCGCCTCAGGGGATTCCTGATGTCCCTGATGCCTCCCAGCGAAAAGCCCGGAAAGAGCCTGAGTATCTCTTTGGCCTCGCTTGTTTCCGCCAGGCCCAGGTTGACCGTATCCAGGTCTGTCGATGGCTTGAGACATAATGCCTTTTCCTTCCCCAGTTGAGATGAGCATTGTTTCACCAGCAGGTCAATGATTCTATGAAATTCAAGTTTTTGCAGCACTTTTTCATTCAATTCCATCATCCTTTTGTTTTGAACTGACGCTTTGACATTGGCGAGTGATATTATATCATAACCCGCCCTGCAACACTCCCCGGTAATAATGCCCTGTGGTAAAGCCTTCCGGGGACAAGCTGCTCAGCGTTTTCAGTGTTTCTTCCCGCACCCGGTACTTTTGGCCCAGTTCCCGGCACCGCCTTATTTCCTCACCATAAAGGCTAACCACCTTCTTCACCCAGCCAGCCTCTTCTCTTCTTGCCTCGATGCGCAAGATTTGAATCCCGCATTCCAACAGGGCCGGCAATTGCTCGATCATGGATAAGGTCTTGGGATTGTAAACAAGCATACGGCAGTTCTCATCGCTTTCTAAGGGAAACACCATCCTCATCCGGTCTTTTAGCCCGTAAATCCCTCCCGTACACGGGCGCGGGCACCCCCTGGACTCATGGCCCTTTCCCAAATTGAGGCCGATGGCGCAGTGCTCAGTTATCATGAGAGGGATCTTGCCGTGGACCAGGCATTCCAGCCTGACTGCCGGAACAGGATGAATTTGTTTGATTTGCTCTAAGGTCAACTCCAAAGAAAGGGCAAGCTGTTCAAGTCCCTTCTCCGAGAAGAGCCGGACGGTAAAGTCATTAAAAATATTAAGAGTGTAATCGCCCCTGACCCCCGGCAATCCCATTTCGCGAGCGAGTTGGACCGCTCCGGGGTTTCCCGCCAAAAACCCGTCCACGCCGGCTTCCTTCCCTTTCTCGCAGTATGCCATAACCTCCCTGGATTGTTCTTCGTGGAAAATACGGGGCAGCAGGAGGACCGCTTCGGCACCCTTTTCGTGGCACTCCGCAACAATGGACGGTAACTGTTCCTGTTCAAAACCCTCTTTGCGCCTTAGCTTTTCCCCTCCAAAATAGATAATGCGGGCCCCGCCCTGCAGGGCAGCCTTCAATGACGGCCTGTCGCCCACCAGTACAGAAAGGACTGTTTCCTTCCCTGGCACCTCTTTCTTGCCGGGCATATTTTCCATGAAAAGGCGAACCCGCCGCTCATAGACCTCCCTAGAAAGCGGGACTTTGGCAAAACGCGCCAGCCTATTCGCCTCTAGTGCCTCCACGGCCTTGCGGCGCAGGCTGTTTAGCTCGCTTAAGGGAACCATCATTCCTTCATCGCCTTCTATTTGCAAATCGCGCAGGTAAAACATCGTATTGCCCAATCTTTCCAGCTGCTTCTGGGCCGTTTTTCTTGATAAAGGGTGCCTGTCTGCTTTTTCCACCAGGTATTTACCCGCAACTTCGGCCGTGCGGCCATCAGCTTCCCTGGCCGCAAGAATCGCCGGCTCGCCCTCTCTTACCCGCAACATGAAGTCAAGCGGAAATTTTTTGGCCGTATTTGCAAAAAGGAAGGTTGCCCGGGACCTTTCCACCAGCCTGGTGTCAAATGTCTTAAAAACCCTGTCCCCCTTCCCTGGCCTCCCCTTGCCTGCCTTGAAAGTGACATTGCCCTGCCGGGCTGTTTCCACTACGTGACCGTCAAGTTTCAGGGATTTTATCTCACCGGCGAGGCGACCGCCCCTGGTCACCCAAATTTCGTAACCGTCACCCACCTGCAGGGGCTCCTCCAGGGCAACGGTCACTTCCTGCGTTTCTTTATCAAAAGCAACCACCCTCCCCAAATAAAGCCCGCGGTTATTCGGGCGCTGGTAGCTCATCAGGTGGGCCCCGGGCTTTTCCAGGAAGTAGCCCGTAGTAAAGTCGCGGTTGAATATCTGCGCCAGTTCCTTTAGAGCTTCAGGCTCCACCCTATAATTACAGGTCCCCCTGTCACAGGCGGCTTCCCTGCCGGCAAGCGCATCCAGCGCGTTCCGGTAATGGCGGGTTACGGTCGCCACGTATTCCGGCCTCTTCATTCGCCCTTCCACCTTGAGGGAAACAACACCAGAGTCAGCTAAACGGGGCAAATGCTCAATCATCATGAGGTCCCTTGGAGAAAGAAGGTACCCTTCGGCCAGCTCATCGCCCGCTGCATTGACCAGCGTATACGGAAGACGGCAGGGCTGGGCGCAGCACCCCCTGTTGCCGCTCCTTCCTCCGATCATGCTGCTCATCAGGCACTGCCCAGAATAAGAAACACATAAAGCGCCGTGGACAAACACCTCCAGCTGGATCTTGGCCTTCTTACTTATCAATCGAATATTATGGAGCGACACTTCCCGGGCCAGGATTACGCGGTTGAACCCCATCTCTTCCAAAAAACGGGCTCCGGCGCTGTTGTGCACGGTCATTTGGGTGCTGGCGTGAAGTTCCATTTCGGGCATGATCCTGCGCAGAGCTGCTGCCACGCCTAAATCCTGCACAATTACGGCATCGACATTCATATGGTAAAGCTCATACAAATAATCCAGGAGATCAGCAAACTCCGCATTGTCGACAAGAATATTAACTGCAACATATACCTTAACTCCGTAGAGGTGGGCATATTTTACCACCTCTTTCAGTTCCTCCAGATCAAAATTTTTTGCAAAGCGGCGGGCGCTGAACCGTTTTCCTCCCAGGTAAACGGCATCAGCGCCGTTTTGCACGGCGGCCCGCACAGCTTCTATCGTTCCCGCCGGGGAGAGAAGTTCAATTTTTGAAGACGACAACCTGTTTATCCTCCAATCTTTTTCCTGCCGGAAATCTATATCCACCACATATTATAACAATAGTCTCCTGCCCATAACATAAATAAATCTATACTGCCTCATCATGAGACATCCTGTGTCTCATTTTAATACGCGTCAGCCTCATTTTTCGCGCTCTCCAGGCTGGCATAATTTTTGCAAAAAATATGCATATCAAATCGTTAAGAAGGAGGCGATAACGCGCGTTCTAAAACAATACCTTAATCCAAAAGATCAGCAAGTCAAAAGAATCCCGAGCCAAAAGGCCTGTGACTTATCGTTATGGCCCTTGGCCTGTAGGGTACAGCGGGAAACTGCTGCGCCTCCCATTGCGGAAAGGGATGAGCAGGTCCAAAATTAAGAAAGATTTCAAGGAGGCGATTCGATTGGCTAAGATCGTAAGGGTTAACATGACTGACAGGAGTATTAAATTTGAGGATGTCCCGGAAAAATACAGGTTTTTGGGTGGGCGCGCACTGACATCCAGCATTGTCGTGGATGAAGTTGATCCGGCCTGCCACCCGCTAGGACCAAACAACAAGCTGGTGGTAGCCCCGGGGATGATAGCGGGTACCGCTGCGCCGAGTTCCGGCCGTCTTTCGGTGGGGGGCAAAAGTCCCCTGACCGGCACGATCAAAGAAGCAAATGCCGGCGGAATCCCCGGCCAATTGCTGGGCAGGCTCGGCATAAAAGCCATTATCGTGGAGGGACAGCCTCGGGACAAAGAATTTTACCTTTTGAAAATCGACAGCACGGGAGCCCAACTGGTTTCCGCCTCGGAAATAAGCGGAAAGGGAATGTACGAGACCAACGCGTTACTTTGGAAAAAATACGGCAGCGGGGCCGGGATCATCGGGATTGGTCCGGCTGGTGAAATGAAACTTCTCAACGCCGGCGTATCCTGCAACGATTCGGAAAACAGCCCGGGGCGCTACGCAGGGCGTGGAGGCCTCGGAGCCGTGATGGGCAGCAAAGGCCTGAAAGCGATCGTCGTAAGCGCTGAAAAAGGCTTGCAAGTTCCGCTGGCCGACAAGGAACTGTTTGACCGGGGCCGTAAAAAAATGGTCGATGCCCTCCTTAAACACCCCGTCACTTCCCAGACCCTGCCCACATACGGTACGGCAGCCCTGGTCAACGTCTTAAACGAGGCCGGCGGGCTTCCCACCCGCAACTTTAGCGCGGGAAGGTTTGAAGGCGCAGCCAAGACCGGCGGTGAAGCGATGGCTGAAATCAACCCGCAGCGCGGCGGGACCATGTCCCATCCCTGCCATCCCGGCTGCGTCATCAGGTGCTCCAACATTTATCACCGGCCGGACGGCAGCCACCACGTCTCACCCATTGAATACGAATCTACCTGGGCGTTGGGCGCAAACTGCGGCATAGACAACCTTGACGACATTGCCGAACTGAACAGGATCTGCAACGATGTGGGCCTTGATACCATCGAGACGGGCTGCACGCTGGCTGTGGCCATGGAAGCCGGTCTGGCCCGGTTCGGCGACGGCAAGAAAGCCATTGAGCTGCTGAGCGAAGTAGGCAAAGGCTCTGCTTTGGGACGCATTTTGGGCAATGGAACGGAGTACACAGCCAGGGCCTTTGGTGTCACCCGCTGCCCCACCGTCAAAGGTCAGTCCATGCCGGCTTACGAACCCAGGGTTATTAAAGGAATAGGCGTTACCTACGCCACCACGCCCATGGGAGCCGATCACACAGCCGGGTACACCATTGCCACGGAAGTGTTGAAGGTTGGCGGCGAGGCCGATCCTTCCGATGTCAATAAAGCAGACCTGGCCCGCGCTTTCCAGGCCGTTACCATGTTTGTCGATTCTACCGGCTACTGTCTTTTCGTTACTTTTGCCACTTCCGACTATCCCGAAGCACTGGAGGGAATGGTGGAAACCATTAACGGCACGCTGGGAACGAACTGGTCAACGGCCGATGTCCTCAGGCTGGGAAAAGAATGGCTGAAAAAAGAACGCAAATTCAACGAAGCGGCTGGCTTTACGAACAAGGACGACAGGCTGCCTGAGTTCATGAAGTACGAAAAGCTGCCGCCTCATGATGCCGTGTGGAACGTCTCCGATGAGATTCTGGACGCCGTTCATAATTATTGACCGGAGAAAACGAAAAATGAGCGAAGAAACAGGTAAGCATAACGGGTATATCACAGTATATCTTTATGGGAAACTCAAAAGTTTGGCCAGGCACAAGACACCCCAGGGCGAACACGTTGCGTATATTCCCTGCAGGGAAGGGGACAGAATAAGAGATATAATCGCGCGGCTCAAGCTGGAGTCGGCCGAACTTTCACACCTGTTTCTCAACGGCATATACTCCGGTCCGGCCTGCAGGGTAAAACCGGGAGACCGTCTCGGGCTTTTTGCCAAAGACATGCACCTTCTTTACAGGCAGTACTTTCCCATTGACAAAGGCGATGAGGACCAATGATCACAGTCGAGGTAATCGTTTATGCCACCCTGGTCGATTACGTGCCGGGCTCCAGGCCTGGGGCGCCGCTGGCGGTTAGGCTGGAAAAAGGCAAAACGGTCCTTGAACTGCTTGAGCAGCTAGGAATACCCGGAGAAAAAACAAAGCTTGTTTTTATAAACGGCGTATCAAGGAACATGGACCACATACTCAATGACGGCGACCGGGTGGGAATTTTCCCGCCTATAGCCGGGGGCTGAAAAACAAAAGGGCCGGTAAACCGAACGGGTTGACCGGCCCTTTTGCCGTTTTATTCAGGTCCCGGTAATCTCGGGTTGAAATTGTACTTTACCAGCTTCCTGTACAGTGTGGCCCTGCTGATGCCCAGTAAGCCGGATGCTTTTTTGATGTTGTTGCCTGTTTCGGCCAAGGCCCATTTAATCAGGTTGATCTCCGCTTCCTCCATGGGCGGAAGGCTGTCAACGACAAGAAAGGAGCTTTTGACCTGCCTGGGGAGGTGCTCCGGAAGAATCAGGTCATCGTCGCTGATGTGCATGGCCCTCTCCAGCACGTTGATAAGTTCGCGAATATTACCCGGCCACTGGTAACTGAGAAAAATTTTCTTCACTTCGGGCGAAACTTTAACTGCAGTTCTCTTGAATCTGTGCCCCAGTTTTCCAAGGTAATGCTCGGTTAATAGCTCAATGTCGTCCGTCCTCTCCCGGAGAGGAGGTATTTCTATGCTTATTACGTTAATCCTGTAATACAGATCCAGCCTGAAACTGCCTTTCTTCACTTTTTCATATAAATCCTTGTTCGTGGCTGCTATGACCCTGATATTAACGCTCCTGGTTCTGGAACCCCCTAGACGCGTCAGGCAGCCGTCCTGCAGAACACGCAGCAGCGCCGTCTGGGAATCAAGGGGGAGCTCGCCTATCTCATCAAGAAACAGAGTGCCGCCGTCAGCCGCTTCTATCTTTCCTTCCTGTCCCTTGGCTTTAGCCCCGGTAAAAGCGCCCGGCTCATAACCGAAGATCTCGCTTTCCAGCAAAGTTTCGGGTATGGCTCCGCAGTTAAGCGCTACAAACGGCCCGTCTTTCCGGCTGCTGTAATTGTGGATGGCCTGGGCGAACAGTTCCTTGCCTGTGCCGCTTTCTCCCTGAAGAAGCACCGTACTGTCGCTTTGCGCGGCCCTTTTGGCCAGCTTTATAGCTTCTCTAATCTTGTAATTGTTCCCCAGAATATAACTGAAATCATACCTGGCCGAATAAGTGTGCGGTGTCACCGCGCCAGCCCGGCCCTTTTTTACCAGCAGGTACCTGTTTTGAATGGCTTTAGCCGCAGCAAGGGCCAAACCCAGGTTATGAGGATGCGCCCTTTCGAAATTTCCTGATATATCCAATATGCCCAGCAAATTATAGTCTTCATCGAACACTGGAGCTGCCGAGCAGGTGAGAAAATGATTTTCCCGGTGAAAATGCTCAGCGGCATAAACAGTGATCGGGCATTGTTCCTGAAGAGCAACCCCAATGGCGTTCGTCCCTTTGAAATTCTCATGCCAGTTTACTCCTTCAGAAAGCTGCACCCTGTCAGCCCTGTCAACAAAACCGGCATCACCAATCCTTTTTAGAATGTATCCCTCGCTGTCAGTCAAGATAACCGAAAACCCGGACCCCTTTATTGTCTGGAACAGGTCCTCCATGATCGGTAAGGCTGCATCGACAAACAAGCGGTTTTTTTCTAATCTCTCCTTATACCTGGCCTGTTCCAGTTTATCAAGGGGAGCTCTCTTTAACGGGCTGTGCTTTTCCTGGCATCTCATCCAGGACTTGACTATTTCCGGCGCTATTTCGCTTCCCACTTCGCCCGTCCTAATAAACTTTTTCCAGGCCTTCTCCACAATAAGGTGTTTCTCATTGCTGCCCATTTGCCCGTCCACCTCCCATATTAAAAGTGGAAAATGCAGAAGATTTTAAAAACATTTCCACCGCTTGTTGATCGTTTTGCTAATTTTCTGTATTCTTCACTAACATAATTATAACATTTCTTCCCAGCCATTTGAAGCTGGTTGCCGCTCCAAGCGGGATATTTCTTCCCGCCCGGAGCAAGGTAGCGTTCATGCGTTTTTCGAGATCACTTTTTGGATCGGACAACCCGGATCAAACCCGCGCAGCTCAGGACTTTCACGCCGTTTTTTTCCAGTTCGTCCAGTAGAAGATTAATTCCCAGGGAGTCGCTGGCCATATGACCGGCAATAACGACATTTATATGGTTCTTTTCCGCTTCCTTGCGGTGTTTCTCACCTATGTGCATACCCACAACGGTGCCGACACCGGCAACGGCCAGCCTGGCAAAGGCATCCTCGGAGCCCCCCGTGCCGCCGGTCATATCCACGAAGATCTTGCCGGCCCGCCTCTTCCCTTCACCAACCACGATTCTAGGCCCGGCATTGATTAAAGCCGCTCTCCGGTATTCCGGAATTTCCTTTAATACCCTGATAACATCGTTAAGAGTATCCGGCTTTTTCTCCTCAAAATAACGGGTAAGAAAAGCGGCCACCATGTTGTCCGCGGGCGTGTGGACACACATGAAAGGAATATTTAAAAGCCTTGCCGCATCCACAGGACGGTCATGATTAAGCGGCATAAGCCCCCTTTCCACTTCGCTGATCCGGGAAGCCAAAATCCCCTCAGCCACATTGATTGGTACTCCCAGTTCAGCCAAAATGTCCTCCTGCATGTGCATAACCTGGTGAAGAGCCGCAAGCGCTTTCCCTTCCGGGTGATGGGCCAGGAGAAGGTCTATCTTTTCCCCCTTTTCGCGCAGCCTGTCGGCCAAAAGCACCTCCGGGGTCTCCATATCGATCCCCGCCAGCACTTTCCTTATTTCCGAGCCGGGATCTCCATAAAGTATTCTTGTATCGTTGTAAGGATGCCCAAGGTTTTCTCCGTCGAATATTTCCTTTTCGTCCTCTTTCAGCTCATCATACTGCTTCTTCCTTCTTTCAATCACTTTTTCAATTTCCCCGGCCGGCCTGGGATCGTTTTCCTTCCCAAGCCTGATAAAAAGCTCGTATATCTCGGACAGTTTCACAGTAAACCCTCCTGTTTGGTGAATAAATTTTTCACCTATTATTTTTGTCCTGGTCCAAAAGTTTAATCAGTTCATCGTAATCACTGGATAAGCGCAAATACTCATCGGCAATGTTAATTGCTGCCAGGACGGCAACTTTGCCCGGCGACAGGTGCGGGTATTTCAGGGTCAGCTGCTTCATTTTAAGGTCGACATAGGAAGAAACCTTTTCAATATGTTTGGTATCAGCGTCCCCTTTTATCACATAATCCTCGTTGAGAATTCGAACGTTTACCCGGTTGATTTTGTCCTTTGACCCTTTAGCTTCCCTGTCTTTGAGACTCATAAATACCCTCTCCCTCTTCAAGTGAGAAGCCTCTACCCTTTCTTTCGTCATTTCGACATAAACTCCTGCCAAGCGGCAAAGAAATATTTTCGTTTTTACGCCTGGCGTATCCGGGCGCCGAACCTCTGTTCAAGGGCAGCCAGAACTTGCTGGTGAAGGGTATTTACCTCCTCATCAGTGAGCGTCCTGTCCTCAGCCTGCCAGCTTAAAGAAAAAGCCAGGCTCTTAAATCCCTTTTCAATCTGTTTCCCTTTATAAACATCAAACAGTTTGACCTGCTTCAGAGACGGCTGTCCCGTTTCTTTAATTATCCGCTCGACAGCCGCCGCTTCAACTCCTTCCGGCACTATGACAGCCAGATCGCGTGTCACCGCCGGATACCTGGGAAGCGGGGTATACTGAACCTTTTCCTGGGCCTCCTGGGTCAGTATATCCATATCCAGCATGAACGCGACCGTCTCCTGCTCCAGCTCGTAGTTTTCAAGAACGAGAGGATGCAACTCGCCCAGCCAGCCGGCATTTTTGCCGTTAACCAAGACCCTTGCAGCCCGCCCCGGATGAAGGAAAGGCCTGCCGCTGTCGCTTTTAAATTCCCGGTTATTAATTCCCAGGCCGGACAGCAGGTTTTCAACAACTCCTTTCAAATAATAGAAGTCGTAAAACCTACCGGGATAGGCCCACGATTTTTCCTCTGCGCCGGTCGCCGCCCCGCCGAGAACCCATTTTTCCAACGGCAGCGGGGAATGTTCAGGGAACCCGTCCTGTTGATAGATCTTCCCCAATTCGTATACGGCTATATTATGGTTTCTCTTAGCTATGTTATTCCTGACCGTCTCCAAAAGTCCCGGCAGGAGAGTGGTCCGCATTATCCCCTGTTCTTCGGAAAGAGGATTCTTCACCACGACCGCCTGGCGAAGCTCATCTCCTTCCGGCAGTCTCAACCAATCAAGATGGCGTGGATTGACAAAGCTGAATGTAACAATCTCGTAAAGACCCTGGGCGCTCATCAAGGAACTGACCCGGCGCCGCACCCGCTGCGCCCAGGCCCTGCCCCCCTGTGTTACCGCACCGTAAGGCAGCGTGGTCGGTATGCGTTCGTATCCATGCAGCCGCGCAACTTCCTCTATCAAATCAATCTCTCTTTGTAAATCCCTGCGGTGAGAAGGCGTTTCAACCGTCCAGCCGCCATTCTCCTTGTTGATAACCCTTACCTGGAGAGAATCCAGGACAGTTTCCACGGCTTTTTCATCAAGAGAGGTTCCCAGTATTTTATTGACCCGGTCCAGGCGAAGCCTGAGCGGTTCTTTTCTTTCCGGATTCGGAAAGCAGTCCACATTTCCGGAAACGGGCACACCCGCCCCAAGCAGAGCAATGAGTTGTACGGCCCTGTCTGCGGCCAAGCTCACCCGCTCCAGGTCCACTTCCTTCTCAAAGCGTAACGAGGCCTCGCTCTTAAGCCCCAGGGTCTGGGATGTCCTGCGGTTATTTGGACCGTTAAAGAAAGCCGCCTCCAGCAGAACAGTCTTTGTTTCCTCCGTAACTTCCGTCTCCAAACCGCCCATTACCCCGGCAATGCCTACAGGCTTTTCGGCATCGGCAATGACCAGCATTTCCGGCCCCAAAACCCGTTTTTGCCCGTCAAGGGTGGTTATTTCCTCACCAGGACGGGCCTTTCGCACCACAATCCTGTTTTCAACAAGGCGGTCATAATCAAAGGCATGCATGGGCTGGCCCATTTCCAGCATAACGTAGTTTGTCACATCCACGATACTGTTAATGGGCCTGATTCCTCCAGCCAGCAGGCGGTGACGCATCCACAGCGGCGACTTCCCGACATGCACGTTCTTTATTATCCGGGCCACATATCTCCTGCATAGTTCAGGTTCCATGATTTCCACACTGGTGAGCGAAGCGCACTTGCCTCCTGTTTTTGATTCTTCAATGACTGGAAGCTTAAGCCTCCCCCCCGTCAAAGCGGCAACCTCGCGGGCAACATTTACCATGCCCAGGCAGTCCGACCTGTTGGGAGTAAGGCCAAGCTCCAGGATAATGTCGTTCAAGCCCAATACATCCACCACATCTTGACCGACAAGAACGTCCGCAGGCAAAAGATATATACCTTCCTTGTCTTCCGCGGGTAGTTTATCAACATCAAGGCCCAGTTCTTCAGCCGAGCAGAGCATCCCTTCCGACTCCACCCCTAAAAATGATGCCTTCCCTACCCTGACACCTCCGGCCAAAGAAGCACCCGGCAGCGCAACTGGTACTTTTTGCCCGGTCTTTAGGTTTTGGGCCCCCGAAACAACCGTAATGGAGTTTCCCTCACCGGTTTCAACCCTGCAGACCAGCAGCCTGCCGGCCTGCGGGTGAACCCGGACCTCCCGGACAAGCCCCACCTTAACACCCCCAACCCCTTTGTTGAGGCGTTCTATCGCCTCGACCTCCAGCCCCGACATGGTCAGGAGGTGAGCGAGTTCCTCCGGTTCAATGTTGAGTTCCACCAGTTCTTTTAACCAATTCCACGAAACGCGCATGCTTTAAATCCTCCTAAAACTGACGTAAGAACCTGATATCGTTTCCAAACAGCAGTCTCATATCATCCAGGTCATATTTCAACATGGTGATGCGTTCCACTCCCATGCCGAACGCAAACCCGCTCACTTTTTCCGGATCATAACCTCCCATCTCCAGCACCCGTGGATGAACCATGCCCGAACCAAGTATCTCCAACCAGCCCGTATGCTTGCACGTCCTGCACCCGTTACCCCCACAAACTCCACAGGAGACATCGACTTCCGCGCTTGGTTCTGTAAACGGGAAGAAGCTGGGGCGCAGCCGGATGCGGCGGTCCGCTCCAAACATCTGCCTGGCAAATGACAGCAGCGTTCCTTTCAGGTCGCTGAATCTTATATTTTCATCGACCACCAGCCCTTCCACCTGGTGAAACATGGGCGAATGGGTGGCATCATCGTCACGCCGGTATACTTTGCCTGGCGCAATTATCTTAATAGGAAGCCGGGGGCGCATTTTTTCCATAGCCCGCGCCTGTACAGGAGACGTTTGCGTGCGCAGCAGAACTTCGGGGGTAATATAGAATGAATCTTGCATATCCCTGGCCGGGTGGTCCTTGGGGATATTCAAAGCCTCGAAGTTATAATAATCAAGTTCAATATCCGGACCTTCTTCAATGGTATAGCCCATGCCGATAAAAATTTCCTCAATCCTGTCCAGCACCTGGTGAAGCGGGTGCTGCCGGCCGGGAGCCGGAGCAGATCCGGGCAAGGTGACATCAATGTTTTCCCGGCTCAACCTTTTTTCTATTTCTTCAGCCTTAACTCTTTTAATCGCTTCTCCCAGCTCTTTTTCCAGGTTGTCCCTGATCTCATTGGCCAACTGTCCCACCAGGGGGCGTTCCCCAGGCGGCAGCCGCCCCATGCCGCGCAAGATTTGGGTAAGCTCCCCTTTTTTACCCATGTATTTTACCCGGAATTCATTGAGAGCCTCAATAGACGCGCAGCTCGACAGCTCTTGCCGGGCTTTTCTTTCCAGTAAACGCAGTCTTTCCCGCATTTTTTCATTTAACCTCCTGTCGTTTTTTTAAGCTGAATAAAAACAGCTCCCGTCACGCAAGGGACGGAAGCTGGCTTCCGCGGTACCACCCTATTTAACCCAGCTTGTGGATTCGCTCATAAAGCCGTAACGGAGGCTCCGGCCAGGTTTTAGCGTTCACTTTTGTTTAGGCCTGGCAACTCCCGGGTGAACAACATTTCGTCATCTTAACGCGGTTTTCAGTCGCGACCGCGCTCCCTGTTTAAGACAACATCATGACTCCCGTTCATCGTTTTTACTGCGTAAGCGTTCTTTTATAAAGAATATAAAACATGATTGAACCCGTAGCTTCAAAAAGCCGCCAAAATAATTCGCTGTCGAGCTGCATGGTCCACACCCTCTCAGGTGACATGTTTCTAGTGGGATTATATCATAATTTCATTTAGAGTGACAAGGCTTACCGCTTTTTTGCCTGATGATCTCATAAAAAAGTATGCTTCCGGCTACAGCAGCGTTTAGCGACTCAACCCCGTTTCTCAGGGGGATCCTTACGCAAAAATCGACCTCATCCCGGGGAACATTGACTAGACCATGCCCTTCGCTGCCAATGACGAGAGCGATTTTACCTGGATAAGCGACGTTAAAATACTCTTCTCTTCCCAGCACATCTCCTGCTGCAAACCGGTAGCCCCGGCTGCGGCACCAGTCCCGCACAGTCGGCCAGTCCTGTCCGGTAACCACCGGAATCCTGAAAATGCTTCCCATCGTAGAGCGAACCGACTTACCGTTATACGGGTCAACCGTTCCCGGCAGGCAGACCGCTCCCAGGCCGCCGCCAGCCCAAACGGTGCGCAGCAGTGTGCCCAGGTTTCCGGGGTCCTGCAGCCCGTCGATGATCGCCAGAATGTCCTCCTCCCTTTTTTCCAATATGGAGGACAGCGAAACGGTATTCATCCGGGCAACCGCTACAATCCCCTGAGGGGTTTCCGTTTCGGCCAGTGTGCGCAGCACTTTTTCAGATACCTGGAAACAGCCGCTTTTGGTTTGCGCTGCGTATTCCCTTATAGTATGCCAAAGCCCCTCCCCCCGTTTTGTTTCCCGCAGGGAGAGATTGTAAAAAAAACAGGTCAGGCTGCCAGCCCTGATGCCTTCTTCCACCATCCTGACGCCTTCCACCAGGTACTGGCCCCTTTCTTCACGGTATTTTTTTTGCTGCAGTTTTTTTGCTTCTTTAACCGCGCGATTCTGCAGGGAATTTATTGTTTCCACAACCGTCTCATCCCTTTTAGCAAGTGTTCTCTTCCCGCTAGGCATTTCATGTCCAGTTACGTACTGACAAGAAAAAGATGGCTGTACGGCCATCTTCTCATCGCTATTGATTCTCCCTGGCCACGGCAACCAGCTGGCTGAATGCCGGCATATCGTTAACCGCCATGTCAGCAAGAATCTTACGGTTGACTTTTACCCCCGCCTTTTTCAGCCCGCTGATGAAACGGCTGTAAGACAAGCCGTTCATGCGGGTGGCGGCATTGATCCTGGCTATCCACAGTTTGCGGAAGTCGCCTTTGCGTTTGCGGCGATGGGCAAAAGCATAGGCCAGGGATTTCATTACCTGTTCATGGGCCGGTCTGTATAACTTTGACTTTGCCCCCCTGTAACCTTTCGCCAGCCGAAGTATCTTTTTATGTCTGCGGCGTGTTTTGTAACCGCCTTTCACCCTTGGCATATCAAAAACCTCCTTAGCAAGTTCCTGCCTGATTATTTATAGGGGATCAGTTTGACAACACGTTGAGCATCCGCTGCGCTCATGATTACTGCTTTCCTGAGATTGCGCTTTCTCTTGGCCGATTTTTTAGTCAGTATATGGCTTTTGAAAGCATGATTTCTCTTGATTTTACCGGTTCCGGTAACCCTGAAGCGTTTTGCCGCTCCACGATGCGTTTTCATTTTTGGCATAATCGTGGCCTCCTCTCTGCTGTTTAGTGCTGTTTCGGTGACAGGACCATGGTCATGTTCTTGCCTTCCAGCTTGGGGTCTTTTTCTATTATGGCCATTTCTTTGACAATTGCCGCAACCCTGCTTAAAAGCTCACGGCCAAGTTCGGGGTGGGAGAGTTCCCTGCCCCTGAACATAATGGTCACCTTTACCTTATCGCCATCCTGGAGAAAGCGAATGGCGTTCCTGGCCTTAACCTGAAAATCGTGTTCCTCTATATTGGGCCGCAGTTTGACCTCTTTCACATTTATAATGCGCTGTTTTTTGCGAGCTTCCCTTTCCCGTTTGCTCTGCTCATATTTGTACTTTCCCAGGTCCATGATCTTGCAGACGGGCGGTTTGGCATTGGGGGCAACCTCTACCATGTCCAGTCCTTTGGAGAGGGCAATTTTCAAAGCCTCTTTGGGAGACATTATGCCCAGCTGTTCCCCCGTCTCGCTGACCAATCGCACTTCTTTGGCCCTTATCTCCTCATTCACACGCAACTCGTCTTTACTTATGTTGTACACCTCCATAGAATTAATAACAAAAAAAGCGGACTTGAACCCATCCGCTTGAAAGACGATTAGCTTCGGCTTTATAACCGTGACCTTACTGGCCGCGCCGTAAGGTGAGAAGCGGACGGCTTCTGCTTATTGCCAGTGTTTGCGCTTATCGCTTCTATAGTATAACAAACTCCCGTGAAATGTGTCAATTTTTTCTTTGCCTGATTTCCTCCAGCAAATCCCGTTTAAACGCATGATAGTCCACAGTCCCTTTGTCCCCTTCGCCTCGCGTGCGCAAAGAAACTGTGCCGTTTTCCATTTCCTTGTCCCCCACCACCAGCATGTAAGGAACTTTTTCCAGCTGGGCCTCCCTGATCTTGTAGCCTATTTTTTCACTCCGCCTATCGATTTCCACCCTCACCCCGGCAGCAAACAAATCGTCATGGAGGCTCCCGGCGTACTCGACTTGCCTTTCGGTAATGGGGATCACCTTCACCTGAACCGGCGCCAGCCACACGGGGAAGACCCCGGCATAATGCTCGGTAAGAATGCCGATAAAGCGTTCCATGCTCCCGTAGCATGTGCGGTGAATCATAACCGGGCGGTGCTTCTGCCCGTCCTCGCCGATATATGTCAGCTCAAATTTTTCCGGAAGCTGGAAATCAAGCTGGATGGTGCCGCACTGCCATGTGCGGCCGATTGAATCCTTCAAATGAAAGTCGATTTTCGGCCCGTAGAACGCCCCGTCGCCCGGATTTATCCTGTAGTCCATGCCTTTTACCTCCAGGGCTTTCTTTAACGCCTGCGTGGCCATTTCCCATTCCTCATCGCTGCCCATAGCCTTCGCGGGCTTGGTGGAAAGTTCCACCCGGTATTCAAAACCGAACGTGCTGTAAACCTCGGTAAACAGGTCAAGAACACCGGTGATCTCCCCGGTTATCTGCTCAGGAAGCATGAAAATATGGGCATCATCCTGGGTAAAGTTGCGCACGCGCATCAGGCCGTGGAGCACTCCGGACAGTTCGTGCCTGTGCACCAGCCCCAGTTCGCACATGCGTATTGGTAATTCCCGGTAACTGTGCAAATCCGAATTGTAAACCAGCATTGCTCCGGGGCAGTTCATGGGTTTGATGGCATAATCTTCCTCGTCTATAACCGTAGTGTACATGTTTTCCCGGTAGTAAAACCAGTGGCCGGAACGCTCCCACAACTGGCGGTTGAGAATAATGGGCGACTTGATTTCCTGGTACCCTGCCTTCCTGTGGACCTCACGCCAGTAATCCTCAAGCTCGTTGCGGATCACCATTCCTTTAGGAAAAAAGAAGGGAAACCCCGGCCCTTCGTCCATAATGGCAAAAAGTTTCAACTCTTGTCCAAGCTTGCGGTGGTCGCGCTTTTTTGCCTCCTCCAGGCGGTGCAGGTATTCGTCCAGTTCGGTTTTATTCGGGAAAGAAGTGCCGTAAATCCGCTGCAGCATTTTGTTTTTCTCGCTGCCGCGCCAGTATGCGCCCGCCAGGCTCAGGAGTTTTACGGCCTTTACCCGGCCGGTGCTGGGAATATGGGGCCCCGCGCACAAGTCGACAAATTCCGCCTGTTCATACAGGGAAATGGGAACACCGGGCGGCAAGTCTTCAATCAATTCCACCTTGTAATTCTCGCCTCTTTCCCGGAAATAGGCAATGGCCTCCTCCCGGCCCATTTCTTTTCTTACCAGCGGCAGGTCTTCTTTAACGATCTTTTCCATTTCCCGCTCAATCTCTTGCAGGTCATCGGGCGTAAAGGTGTGTTCGGAATCAAAATCATAATAATAACCTTCGGCAATTGCCGGGCCTATCCCCAGCTTTGTGCCGGGAAACAACCGCAGCACCGCCTGGGCCAGGATATGTGAAGTCGTGTGGCGAAAGGCGTTCTTGCCCTCCTGATCGTCAAAAGTAAGGATTTCCAAAATCCCGTCTTCCTCCACCCGGTAAGAGAGGTCCACCACTAAATTGTTGAACCTGGCAACCAGCGCATCTTTTGCCAGTCTCCTGCTGATGTTTTCGCTTATCTCGGCTACCGTTGTCCCCTTCTTGTACTCACGTACCGAGCCGTCTTTCAGCGTGATTTTCACCATCGCCATCCCTCCAAAAAAATATTGATAACAAATCATGGTAAAAAATTTAAACCCGTCCCTGAAAAGGGACGGGAAATAAACCCGCGGTTCCACCCTTGTTGAAAGACCTGTATTAAGGTCTTCCCGCTTTTTTATCCCGTTAACGCCGGAAATACGTTTTTCCTTACTGTTTTCAGGAAAAAAGCTCCCAGGCGGTCTCACCGCAGCCTTCCCGGAGATGCTTCCAGCCAGGGCATCACCTCTCTGGATGGAGACACTGCGGCAGTTGTCCCGGTCACAGCTCATGCAGGCTAACACTCACTTTTTAGACTGCTACACAGATTATAATTATAATAGATAAAAAAGTCACCTGTGTCAATTGCCGGGAATAACGCGCAAAGTTATCAGGCCCTGGATAATGCCGATAATAAAACCCAGTACGCCGCCCATCAACTCAATGTGCCCCAGTTCCCTGCCGGCCAGGCGGTAAGTGATCTTTTCCAGCTGCTCCACGTCGAAAGCAAAAATCTTTTCCTCTACTATTTTCCTGATCTCTTCCCGGACATCTTCCAATTCATTTTCATTCAGTATTCCCTGGGGGTTTTCCAGGAAAGCCAAAGTTTCCTGGTACAATGTTCTACCGGCATACTTGGCCAGGGTATTTTGCATAGACCCAGGGATGATGGACGGGAGCCTCTCTTTGACCCGCTCCTGGACCACGCGCCTGACCTTCCAGGCGATTTTTTCCTTAATGTCCTGGCGCGCAAGGCTTCGTGCCACATCCTGGCCGGTGATCAATTCCCTGCTGACCACTTCTCCCAAAGCCGCGGCGATGTCTTTTCGCCTTTTGGGGATAAGCCCCTGCAACGTCCAGTTTACAAGCGCTGTTCGATAGGCCCTGTACGGTCGAAAAAGCAGCCTTATTGCGGCGACATTAGTTATCCAACCTATCCAGGCTCCGATAAGCCCCATGACCAATAGATACCCTGCGGTTTTCATGCTTCCACCCGATACCTTCAATATGCTCTGTTCTGACCAAAAAACCTTCCCTATGTCAAAATACCAGAGAACACCGGAACAAGCAAGCCTTTAGAAATTTAAAAGCAAAACCAGCCTGCAGTTGAAGCAAGCTGGCCTACTCTTCCCAGTCGGGCCTGCAGTGCCGGCAGCCGCCGCATTGGGTCGCCTTCCGGCCAAAAACATTGAGAATTGTTCTTATGGTGTCACCCGGTTCCACTCCTTCTTCCAGGTGCAGTTCAACTTTGCGAGGGGCCAGGGTTATAAGCGCACTAATCAGCAGATCGTCATAATTGATGTCGTTTTCAAGTAAATCCACCATTAAACCGTTCAGGCACTCGTGGATAAACGGCCTGTCATGGGCATCAAGCATCATGAATTTACCATTTTTTTTAAAAATAATTTTTATCTTATCAACCCGTGGTTCCTGGATCTCCACAAAATATTTTAATAGCCGAATAAATTCCATGTACTCCTTTTCCAGCATGAATTCGTCAACGGCTGAATTTACAATTTCCTCCAGTTCGTTCTGGTATTCCTTGAGACGAAAATTTATAAAACCTTCCAGTATTAAATCTTTATGAATTTCAAAATAACCCAGGATTTTTTCCATCACCTTTTCTTTGCGCTGCCGGATTTGAAATGAATCGTACCCGCCGGGGTTAAGGACCTCCCTGGCCTTGTTCAGAATGGCCTGCTTCTCTTCGTCGTTATAATAAAAGTAGTTCACCCGCACAATTCTCCTGATAATCCTGGCTTCCCACTCTTCCACGATAATGTCCGCCAGGCAGCTGGCAATTGAGTTTTTGATTAAATCGAAAGCCTCTTTATTGTTTTTGCCCTGCCGTTCCTGGAGACGGCAATCCATAAAAGTGAATTCTCCTATTTTATCCACGCCAATATTCAAGGGAAAACCTTCTTTTTGCAGGCAGCCGAGTTTATCCATGAGCCTTGTGTATAAGAGGCCGGGCATGGTACTTGTTCCTATTGAAATCGGTTCGGTCAAAAGCACCAGCTCCTTTCGCAAAACTAGTATATGAGAGGAATTTATTAATATACAGGTGTGTTTATAGCAAAAAAAGCAAAAGAAGGGAACTTATCATCAATAAGCTCCCTTCTTATTTTTACAGTACACATGGCCTTTACATTGTCAGCTGTCCTTGGGGAAACTGGGTCTGGGCGTATTGTTGGTACTGCTGCTGGGATTGCTGTATTTTTTGCTGGTCCTCGACTTCCAGTTTATAGTAACCTCCTTCGAACATGACGTTAAAAAACTCCCTGGCGCACTGGTGCGTCTCATTGAGGATAACCGTCAGGTCCTGGAAAAGCTCGCGGTGGCTTGCTTCCCTGACCATCACGTTAAAGTTGTCGGTGAGCCATTTTTCCGTGCTCAGGCAATCATTGAGCCTGTCCTGGTCGGTCATTTCCGGTCCTTTGGCCTGAGGTTCCCCCGGCATTTTGGGGTTTTGAATTACATTGGGCTGCTGCTGTTGCATATCGCTCTCTCCTTACTGTTTTAATTTGGCGGCTGAATTTGCGGGATTAAGATGTTTCAACAGGATGCCGTAATGTTTTTGATGAACCTGGACCGCTTTTCTCATCAGGTTTTTTGCCTTGGCGTCCTGGGTTTCCTGCGCGAAACGATTAAACTTTTTGATCACGCCAAGCTCCCAGGAAAGAGCATCCGTCAAATACTGGTGGTCTTTGGTGGTGATGACCTGCGGCGGTTCAGGCATCCTGTTTTGCAGTCCGGCCTGCTGCTGGTTATGCATTGCTTGGGGATTATACTCCTGCGGCTGCATATTCATTCCTCCTTTTTGTAATAGTGGTCCTTTACTAGCATGATTATTTTTTCGTCTGTTTATGTATTCATTCTTCCAATTTCTTTAAGTTCTTTTTCAGTATGCGGATGGCCCTTTCCGGATCAAGCCTGCCGTAAAGACCACCAACTGTCGAAACAAGGTAAGAGGCATCCAGGAGAACCTGGCCGTTGGGTCGCAGCACCGTGTATTCGTCATCGGTAAAGAGGGCTCCCTCGGTGATCAGCTTAAGGTCTTCCAGGTTATAGGCCAGTCCCTCTTTGCATTTATGGTATATGGTCCCGCCGATGAGCAGCAGGTTTGTCTTATTCGTATAAAAGTTGACCCCGTACTGCAGGAAATAGGTGTCCGTTTCCTTGACGTAACCCACATTGTTGCGGGTGGCTACAGCCATTATTTCTCTCGCCAGGCAGGAGCGAACGGCTGTCTCTTCCCTGGTCTCCGGCAAGTGGTGAGGATTGGCGTGAATCCACTTGAGGTACGGTTCCAGGACAAGCGTAAGGCCTTCTTCCGCCATCTTGAAGAAGCTTCCGAAGTGGTCTTTGCCCGGTTTAAACCCGGGAAACTTGGCCCGGAAAAAGGCGGCCAGTTCTTTTTCCATCTTGCCGCTCTTGAATTTTTCTAGTTCCAGGAGATTTTCGGCGTTGTAGCTAAGACCATATTTCCCTTCCACACGGCGGTAAGCCAGCGGCGCATTAGGCGTTTTCAAAATGGTCCTCTTGACTTTTCTTTTCGGGTCGTCATAGGGGAAAACATAAAGCGGGTTTTCCCTGACGTTGGCGAAAAAGTCGGTGGTGCAGCCGCCGATATCAAGAGCCACGATGTTGCCAAGCCCTTCTTCGCTGCCGTAACCCTTGGCCAGGAGATTGATACCCAGGAAGGCTGCTCTTGGCGTGGGCAAGAATTTGGCGCTCATGTATTCTTCGACCACGTCAAAGCCCTTGCCCCTGATGATTATCGTCTGGAACAACTCCCGGATTACCTCGTTGACCGCTTCGATATTGAACCTGTTTACTTCGGGCATCACGTTGTCGGTAATGCGGATATCGACGCTTTTGGCGGTAAAGATTTCCCTTACCCTGCCGGCTGCGTCCTTGTTGCCGGCATATATCACGGGAACGCCGTACTTTGCGTAGACAGCCAGCCTGGAGCCTTCAGCCAGCATCCTGGCGTTATGAAGCTGGGTTTCCGTATCTCCACCGTCGTCCACACCGCCGGCAATCAGTATGATTTCGGGCTGGTCAACTTCGTAAATGGTCCGTACATCTTCCTCTGTCAATTTCCCTTCATAAGAATTCAAGAGCTTTGCTCCCGCCGTAAGAGCAGCCAGGTCGGCGGCAAACCCGCTCTCTTCTTTGCACAGAGCCACCGTGACCATTTTCAGCCCGCCTTTGGCGCTGCTGCAGGGAAGCTTGACCTCAAACCTGTCCATGGCTTTTTTCAAAGGTTCCCAGCTTCCCTGGGCCTCGCACTCCGCCAGGCAGCCGAGCCCGTTGGCCAGTCCAATCCGGATGTCATTGGGCGTGGTGGGCACGTATTTCAAGTCAACCTCCTCGGAAGAAGTGTTAAACACGGCTATTTTGGTATAAGTGCTCCCAAAGTCCACGGCCAGTACCCACTTGTCTTCCAAATCCTTAATTCCCAGCTCTTCCCTGAATTTTGCCACCGTGTCGCTTTCGATCTTTTCTTCCAGTTCCGTTATGTAAGACTCATCATTGGCCATGGAAACATCCTTGAAGAAATACCAGGGAAATCTCTGCCTCACCAGGTCCACCCGGTGAATCTCGTCTTTGACCTTGATCCCGTCAAATTCGTCGATCTTGCAGGCGCCGTTTACTATCTTGGTGCGGCACTTCCCGGTCAGTTCGTAGCGCTTATCGACAACTGTTATCTGTGGAGCCTGGAAGAGGCCGATCTGAAGAGCAAGGTCAAGGTTATCGGCGCTGATCAGGGCGCATGTTTTTGTCGGGTAGTTTTCCTCATCAATGAGATCCAGGAGCAGGGAAGCATAATTCTTATCCTGGTCATGCCCCCGTTCTCCCGCTTCTTCTTCGCTCACCGCATATAGTTCATAATTATCCAGATTTACCTTTCCTTCGTAGCCTGCCATCATAGCCAGGTGCAGCATGTTGTACATGACGCCCTTTTTCAGTTCCCTCTTTCTTTCGACAACCCGGGGGTCATTCCAGACATCGGGCTGTGCGCCCTTGTAAAAATCCTTGAACACCTGTTTGACAATATCGGCGCTTTCGATAATATCCTTGGCCCTCGCTTCATGGTGGGCCTCCGGGTAGCTGACCACGTGCACAATGTCCGGTTCCATATACATCTGCCAGTAGGTGGAGACGGCAAGGTGTCCCTTAGCCATATCCAGGTTCGGCGGGAAGCTGGACAAACCGCCCCTTGTTTCCCTGATAATGTTGTAATCAAAATACCTGGTCAGCGGCTCAATAAGCTCATAAGCCGCCTTCATTTTCGCCAGGTCGCACAAGGGAGCAATTTCCGGCGGCAGGTCGAACATCAACTGCATCACATAGTTTTTTATCCCGCACTTTAACGCTACAACACCGGCAATGACATGGTCGGTCACGTACATGTCGTCGGAACAATTGCGCAATTGCCATTGATGGGGATCGTTGATTTCCAGGGGTTTATTAATTGAAGCCCACCAGCGCATGACCTCGAAGTGTTCATCGATGCCTTCCCTGATGGGCAGCGGTCCTCGACCGTCCAGCTGGTTGTAAAAAAAGATAGGCACAGCTGGAAAAGGCATATTGAAGGCCTCTTCAAAGTATTTGGCCAGCTCGAGAAGTTCGTCGGTACCTGAATAAATGCGGGTCATGGGGAAATTCCCGCACTTGGTGGCTTCTTTTAAAGCCTTCAAGTCTTCTTTTGTCCTGATGGGTGCCCCGCCCTGGCCCCGTAAATACTTGTCCGGCTTTTCTTCTCCCCGGATAAACTTGGCCAAAAATGCCTGCGACGGCTGGTCCGGCGCCAGGGAGACGATTTCAATAGCCTCAGCCTCGCAGACTTTTTTAATGTCTTCGAGGGTCGGTTCCAGGCTTTCCGAAGCGATACCGATATGGGCCCTGATGATGGGACGGTTTTCCAGCTCGCGGACCTGTTTAATCCTTGGAAGCAGGTCGTCTGACCACTCAATTTTTCTGGCAGCGGCTCCTGTTTTCTTTTCGGCAAATTCTTCCAGTTCTTCCATGGTAACAAAATCATCAACGATCATTTCAAAAAAGTTTTTAAACTCAGCCCGTTTCTCGTATTCCCTGGCAATAGCCTCCAGGTCGTAATTGCGTTCCTCTTCCGAGGAGAATTTGTCAGGCAGCACCGGAACGCCGGTCATAGCCCGCACCAGGTTGGCCGCCGGCCTCAACCCCCCAAAGGTATAGCGAATCCCGCTCTCCTTCGAATGAAGTCCGTGTTTGATGGCTTTTTCCATGAATTCCCTGATCATTTTATCAAGGTGAAGGTCTCCCAGCCTGAATGATACACCCACCACTTCGGGGCGCGACTCCCTGATCTTGTTAATCAGGTCGTCGATCTGCACTGCAGGTCCCAGCTTGACCGCGACATAACCCACCCCTTTGTCCTCCATCCACTCCGCAAAAGTTTCCACGCCGAGGGAATGAACGCAATCGCCGATCGAACCGGCTAACACCCTCCTTTTTTTCACATTCTTCTGCTCTTTCAAAACAAATCACCCCATTTTATTTTTATCTAAACAATATTCAAAATACTATCCTGCATAAACTGTCCATGTTCACAATTCCGTAATTCTGAGGTATCGGGGTTTCTCCCAGGTCCTTGCCCTCCAGCTTACCGCCTGCCAAGTACTCTTTCCCCATCCACCTGCCGGCAGCGGTAATAACTTCATCCATCATCGGAGTAGCCACACCTGCCAGTTCGGCCAGGCCCCGGCTTACAACAAGCCCATAAGGGACATCCTCCGTCAGGTAGCGGCTGGAGAAATCCGGCACATACCCCTCATTCCCCCGTTTTCTAACCGGAGCTTTTAATCCCCGGTAACCCTTATTGGTATTAAAGCACTTCATTAAAGTTGAACTGTCTTCTATTGACCCTCTGTAAGAATTGATTATCCATTCCCGGATTCCGGTGACACCTGTCAGATCAAACCCTCCATCTTTTTCCAGAACGGCTTTAATCTCCAATATCTCAAAACTGAGCCTTTCCAGTATGCCGCACATTTCTTCCGTTACGCCCTGGTAAAAGAGGGGGATTCTGTTTTCAGGGAAAGGCTGCCCGTCCCATTGGCGAAATAACCCGTACATTATCCCGGGATGGATTACCTGGCCCATATTGGCCAGGGAAACTGCCAGCATGTTCGGCATAGGCAGCACCGGAAGGCCAAGCAAATCCTGGAGAGCGTCGCAGAGAACAGCTGCTTGATTTGCCGGCAAGGACGCCGCCGCGACCTGGTTTTTCGTCCCCAGTATCTCCACCTGCTTGCCGTATTCTTTAATTCGGCAAGCCCAGGGAAGCGTCTGCAACCCGAAAATAGTGACGCCGGGCGGCGCCAGGCTGCAGGCCAAAAACTCAAAACCGCTGCGCGAAGGAATTGCTCCCACTATGGTACCCGGTGACAGGTGCTCGCTCATCCTGGCAAACAACTGCTTGTGGGTAAAAGCCGGAAGCACAAACACGACCGCCTCGCTTCCCGGAATAACCTTTTGGGGGTCACTGTCGATACGAGCAGGCAGGCCCAAGGAAACCTGTCCTTCCGCGCTTACCGCCTTAATACCTCCCTGCTGTGCCGTACCCTGCCTGATAAGCTCCGCCTCTTCCGGGAGCGGGGCCCATATCCTTACCTCCAGCCCCCTTGCGGATGCCAGAGCCGCCAGGGCATGCGCGCCGTTACCTCCTCCAACCACAGTAAGCGAACGAATTTTCATAAGACCTCCTCGTCTTAAGTCGAACAAAAACTAAAATAAAAAGAAAAGACAGCCAGAACTTAAGGAATTCCCTCTCTTCTGGACTGTCGGCCAAGTCGTTGCCCAGTCAGCAGCCTCTATATTCTTATGAGATTGATCATTTTACAGTCCCGGTTATGGCATTTGATTTCAATGTACCGCGCAGGTTTTAACACTGGCTTGTCAGGAACGGTACCCACCAACTTAAACAGTAACTTGCCGCAGTTGCCGCAGGTAACACGCACGTGGTCACTTTTTCCTCCGGGGGCAACCTGGTATGCTGCCTCCATACCTTACCACCCCTTAGCATTAAAGTATTATACAATGTATTGTTAATATGGTAATAATGTGTTAATACCGGTTGTTACCACTTAATATATTTATTCAACGTCTTTTTAAAAAATCCTCCTGGAAAACAGTAACCATGCAAAAAAATAGCCCGGGAAAAAGCCGGGCTGTTTTTTTATAACGCTTAAAACAATTCTTTTAGGCCGAAACGGAATTAACTTCCCCCGTCTCTTCCTCCTCATTTTGATCAATTGTCAAGTGGTGTTCTTTCATCATATAAAAGTCGATTAAGCCGAACAGGATGGCATAACAGGCTAATTTTTTACTGAAATTCATTACCTGCATGTTAAAGTTGGAAATCACGGCCGCCGCAGTTCCATCAACAATAAAGGCGGCAAGGAATAAAACCGCAACCATAGCTCCGGCCAGGACGGCCACGGCTACCGCGACGGCATAGACAGTCACTAAAAAGGCGTGGATTTGCTGTTTCATATCCGGATACCTCCTTCCTTAATGCACGAACAGAGGTAAAATGCCGAGCAGCAGGATCACGCTCATCACAGCATGTCCCGCTATCCAGACATACCCTAATTTGGCCGTTTCCTTAAATCCCGATTTGGCAATGCCCATGGCCGCATACATGCACAAGGCCATCGGCGGTGTCATCCCCTCCATGCATCCGGTAATTGCCGGCATTACCGCCGCTACGACGAAGGGGTCAAGACCTACCGCGGCTCCCGTCGAAATGATGGCACCGCCTAGAATGGCAACCTGGGCCGAACCGGGCATAACCATTCCCAAAAACGCTGTAAAAATTACAACCAGCAGAGCCCAACCAAAAGGCCCCAGTCCGAAGCTCAAAAACCACTGCTTGACAGCCTGCTCCAT
Source organism: Peptococcaceae bacterium (assembly GCA_024655825.1). Taxonomy (NCBI): domain Bacteria; kingdom Bacillati; phylum Bacillota; class Clostridia; order Eubacteriales; family Peptococcaceae; species Peptococcaceae bacterium. Next base: position 33,237 of record JANLFJ010000002.1, read on the forward strand.
GGCGATTTCCTTAAATACCACGGAAATGGCATAAGCGAAATAGATGGTTGCCGATACCGGCACAACGCCTTTTAAGGTGTTTTTGAAAAGAATCATCAAGCTGGAATAGTTTAATCCACCCTCAATGTTTTTTCGGCCTATGTAAAGGGCATAAATGCAGGCCACGCCAGCCACAAACATCAACAGCGTACCGGAAAAAACCTTTTGCCCGGCTTCTCCCAGGCGAGAAACAACAAACGGCTTCATCGTAGAGTCCATAAGCAAGGGCAGCAGTATCAGAACGGGTATCAACAGGGAAGTCCAACCCTCTTTTAAAGACTGCCCAAAGGAAGGCCTTTCCGCCTTAGGAATTGGATCTACATGGTAGTATTTAGCAAAACCGTACAGGAAGATGGCTCTCTGTATGACGAGCCATGCCCCGACCACCCAGAGGGCCAGCCAGAAGGTTGAAAGCTCGTATTTGTTGGGATACAGTGCAGCCAGAATCCCGAAACCGACCAGGTTAAGACCGGGACCCATCTGGTTGCCCAGGGTGCTGCAGGACATTTCTGTCGTTGCCGCCAGGGCCCTGGGAAATCCCGTTTTAATCATAGCAGGGATCGTGAAAACCCCGGTGGCTGCCACGTTTCCAGGCCCCGTCCCCGACATCATGGCCATGGCGCTGCTTCCCAGCAGCGAAACATAGCCCGCGCCGCCGGGGAGCCCGCCGAACACGGCGACAATAAGGTTAATAAGCTTCTCAACTACCCTGGTCTGGTTGAGAATATGGGCCAGCACCAGGAAGGTGACGATGATGTAAAACAGGGAACTGGTTGTAGGATAAATCAGGTACTTCCAGAACAAATCATAGCGCTGCGTCATGATAATCGTGAAAGGAAAGCCTAAAGCTATTGCTTCGTAAATAGGCCGTTTAAATACTATAAAAACAAGCATGATAAACAACAGGAGTTCAACGAGGTAGAAAATTTCCAGTGGTATCCCGCCAATAGTAATATTCATTTTTCCATCTCCTTTCTTTTTCTTGCTTGCGCGGCACGGAGCTTGAATGCCTGAAATAGTTTATTCCAGGTTTCGTCCTTCTTTACCAGGATTTCCGGGTGAAATTGGGTCAAGAGAACAAAACTGTTCACCTCGCTTTCTATGGCCTCAATTACCTGATCCCGGGAACGGCCGACCGCCCTGAATCCTTGTCCCAATTCCTTGACAGCCTGACTGTGCCAGCTGTTAACGCGGAGTTCTGTTTTCCCAAATATCCTGGCAAGGTGACTTTCCTTTTCAACGGTAAGGTCATGATAAGGTTCCTCAAGCCCTATGCCCAATTTAACCTGGTTATGTTCCAGGGAACCGGGGATGTTTTCTGAAATCTTCAAGTAAAGGCTGCCTCCCATTACTTCATTCATCATCTGCATTCCCCGACACATCCCTAAAACAGGCAGGTCCAGTTCTAACACTTTTTCGAAAAGCCTTTTTTCAAAACGGTACCTGTCGGGGGCCGTTTCCGACAATCCCGGTATTTCTTTTTGGTTTAAAATACGGGCGGGAATCCTTCCTCCACCGGTGCAAAGCAAACCGTCTATCTCCTGCAACAACCGGGTAATGTATTCTTCGTTCTCGTTCACGGGTATCAAAAAAGGCAGCATTCCGTTATTTATTAAAATGTCTGAATATGTCCGGTCAATGTAGTGCAGGGCTCTTCCCGGAAAAATGTCTTCCTCGCCTCCGGTATCGGCATGGCATGTGACTCCTATCAACGGCATTTCCTTCACCGGATTTATACCCCTTTCTTGATAAAATAACCGGCAAATGCTGAATGTAAAGGTACAAAAAAGACAGCCCAGAATATGGTGCTTATTCCGGACTGTCTGCGGAATCGTGCTCCATCGGCAGTCTCATGATGTAAATGGTATTACATGTTATTACAAAGTAAAACTTCTACGTGAATGCTAAAATTCCTCCTGTAATTTAAAATATTTTTAATTTAAAATAAGACTTCCTCAGTTTTAAGTCAAAGGTATCTCAATATCCAAAAGAGGCGGGTACTGCTGGCAGCCAAAAATATCGGTTTCCCCGGGACTCCCGCTTGGCCGCTTTCTATTAATGGTAAATTTAATCGCCTGGGCAGGATCAAACGCAACAAGGTCAGCGATGTCTTTTTCTTCCAGGCCGTAAAGTTTGCAGAGCAGTTGTTTATTAATTACATCGCTTTTTTTTACCAACTCGTAATTTTCTTTTTCCCCGAAAATAATATCGAACGTGATCCTGTCGGTCCCGGCATTTTTGCTCCTGATGGTTTTAGCAAGTTCAGCCAGCTTTTTTGTCGGCACAAGAATCCCTCCCTTCAATACCTGCTTCAATGATCCCGGTTTTAAACAGCTCCAGGGGATCATCAACACATACGGCGTGGTTCATCGTCCACGTGTAAGCCGGTGTGGCCTCCAGAACTTCATCCACTACAAAGGCTGCCGCTCCCGCCGTTCCTTTGACTTCTGGCAGCCGGGCGTAAAACATCTGGCGTGTGCCGATCAGGGTTAATTCCCGGGCCATCTCCTTCGTTGGAGCAATGCCTTCCACAACAATACCCAGTTCATGTGACCTGATTTTCTTCACCGGCTCCAGGTCCCCCATCACGCCGTTCTTGCCGTATATCCGGTAACTCAACTCGTAACCGCCTTCGCCAAATCTTTCTCGGACCTGACTTCTTGCCCACTCAACGACCCTGTCAATATTTTTAATCGTATATGGATCGCGGATGCCGGCAATGCCTATGAAACGCTCTCCCACTTTGCCGGAACCTTCCAGCTTTACCTTGATTTTGTCCTCGATGGGATAAAACCTGGAGCCTGTAATGCGGCAGGTTTTTTCATCATACTGCTCATAAACGCAGTTCGACATGTCCAGCATCCCTCCCGCCACGTATTCATAATATGGATTGCTCCGCTCATACATGGCATGCCCGGCTACGGAAGCAATTGTGCACCTCTGGTGGGGATGCATTGCCTTTACTTTGACATCGTTTTCGCTGATCATGCCCAGAACCGACTCCTTGCCGGCATAAGGTTCCGCGCAAAAAGAAGCGCATTCCAGCACTTTCCCCAGGTAATAGGCCAGGTCGGCAGAAAAACCGTGATGCAGGGCCGGAGCTGCGAATATTGCGCAGTCGCTGGACCGGCCGCCAATGATCACCTCGGCTCCACTTTCCAAAAGTTTAAGATACGGGTGTACTCCGGCTACCGCCACAATGCGATCGGTCTTCTCCAGTTCATCCCTGGACAGGGGATGCCGCCCATCTAATCCTTCAATGATTTCACCATTTTTCATTTTGGTTAATACATATTCTTTTTCCACTTCCGAATAAAAATAACCGATTTTAAACCTGGGAATCCTGTGTTTTTTGGCCAGTTCGGCAATAAACTTAACATACATATCGACCCTGCTGTTAGTACCGGTATCCCCCGCGGAACCAACGATCATCGGAATTCCAAGCCTTCGCGACTCTACCAGCATCAGCTCCAGGTCATGGATCTGGGTTTCTTTTAGACTGGTGGAAATATCAGCTCCCAGCGGGACCGGGCCGATGTCGTCGCTTCCTGAATCGCATAGAATAAAATCGGGGTTTTCTTTCACGCCCAGGTAAAAACTGCCTTCTTTGGTAGGTGCGAAACCCAGGTGCCCGTTAGGGCAAAGGAATTTTAATTCTTTCTTCACAAATTGTCCTCTCCTTTTACCAAATTTGCCAATTAAACTTAATAACTCTTGTTTCCCTTGTTCTTAATAGGCGCCGTTCTTACAAAATGGAGTTCTCCTTTTTTCCGTCCTGTGATCATACTTAAAACCACCGTGCTTACTGCGGCAACCGCTACGGAGGCATAAGTCTCAGAGAGGCCCGGCACCGGATAATACCCATAAATGGCGTTGTATGCTACCCAGAAAAACCCAACCAGGCTTGTCACAATCATCGCCCAAAGAGCGCCTTTGGGCGTTGTCCTGCGCCAATATATCCCCAAAAGCAGAACCACGAACAGCGACCCGCGTATGGTATAGGCAAAATAAACCATGTCCAGTATTCTTGCGCCGCCATAAAGAAAGACGGCCAAAAAGATGCACACTGCACCTGCCATCCCGGTCATGAGCCTTGAAACGAACAGCAGCTCCCTGTCGGTCGCAGCTGGTTTAATGATCCGCTGGTAGATGTCCTTGGTAATCATTGTCCCGGAGGCCAGGATGATGGGTGAGACCGTAGAAAGGATGGCCGCCATTATCGAAGCCAGCACAATACCTCCGGCAACCGGCTGCAAATTCATCATCAGGACCGGCAGGGCGAGTTTCGCATTGGCCAGCTGCGGGAACTGCGCTTTGGCCGCCATTCCCAGCAGTGCTGTCAGGATTCCGAAAGGAGCAACCGCCAGGGCCGTGATAAAAGCCGCCTTCCTGGCCACATTTACGTCTCTGGCGGCCAAAATAGGTTGAATACCGGCTTGAGCGGTACAGGCCCCCAAGATGGAAGCGATCACCCAGGAAGCCACTTTGGCCTTCCCTATGCTGAACCAGTTGAAATAAGGTTCTGTGGGCAGCGCCGCAACAAGACCGCCAATTCCGCCGCTCCCGGTCCCCACCAGGACAATTGCAAGTATCACGCCGCCGTACATGGCCATAAGGTGCATGATATTCGTGTATCCTACCGCATTCATGCCTCCCGCCAGGGTATAGATGATAAACCCCAGGCCCAGGACAACAACGGCTGTCTCGTACCTCAATCCCAGCACGGTTACCCCAAGGGTCCCGGCGGCAATGACCTGCGCTGTGCCAACTGCGATCATGACAAAAGTTAAGAGTATGCTGGACACAACCCTGGCTTCTACCCCGATATACTTCTCAATAATCCCTGGTATCGTAACCGTTTCCAGGCTCCTGTAGAGTTTGGCAAACAAGACGGCCAAAAAAACGATGCCTATACCGTTGGCAATTGTGTACCATGCCCCTGAAAGACCGAACATATAGCCGTATTCGGACACTCCCGTAGTGGACGTTCCACCCAGCCACTCTCCGGTCCCCGCGGCAACGCACATCAAGACCCCAAGCCCCGCGCCATGAAAAGAACCGGCCGAGGTAGATTTGCCCCTGGCCATTAGGCCGATAAACACTGTTAAAACAAAATAGCCAAGAATAATCAGCAGCTGAATCGTCAAAGCTTTTATCCCCTCCACATATTTGTTATATCATGTTATATCTTGTTATGTTATCTATATTATACTTCCATCTTTCCTCCCGTGTAAATACTTAATATATTTTTTTTAAATTATACATTACATTTATCTGATTATAAACTTTAACCGCCGTTTATAGCTTAAATCTTTTTACCTTCAGCTAACTTACAGTCGTTAGAGCAACTCTTGCGAAAGGTTTAGTAAAGTGGTATTGTAATAAGCGAAGTGGTTATGATCTCTCATCACCCATAAACACAAAAAGGAACAAGGAGGGTGTTAAAACTGGAACACGAACTGCAAAACAATTCGCTTCCTCTCTACCTGCAATTGAAAAATATCATTTCGGGCCAAATAAAAGACGGTGTGCTCAAGCCTGGAGAAAAACTGCCCTCAGAAAGAGAACTCTGTGAAAGATACGGGGTCAGCCGCATAACTGTGCGGCAGGCCTTGAACGAATTAAGCAATGAGGGTTTGATTGACCGTTCCCACGGCAAGGGCACATTTGTCTCCCGGACGAAGGTGGAACAGGACCTCTACTCCATAACTCCCTTCCAGCACTTTATCCTCAGCAAAGGGATGAAGCCGCGAACCATGTACATAGAAGGCAAAGTGATACCCAACTCCTATCATCTCAGCAAAATACTGAATGTTCCGCTTTCGGAAAACCTGGTGGAAATGGCCCTCCTGGGGCTGGGCGATGATATGCCCATGTCCTTTTATACCAGTTTTTTCAGCTACGAACTCGGCATCAAGATGCAAGAACTGGCCCAGAGAGCCGCAAGCGAAAACCGTTCTTTCACAACATTTGACCTGTACAAAGAAATACCCCAGATCACTCTGGGGGTAATAAACCAGACTTTTGAGGCCTCGATTGCCGATGCGTACATTTCCAACATCTTAAAAATTAAAAAGGGAAATCCCATTCTCATTGCCGAATCCATAATCTATTCCCACGATGACCGTCCCCTGGAGTATAAAACTACTATCTACCGGGGAGACAAGTACAAATTCTCCCTGATTCGCAAGCCCGGCAGCGAATAGCGGACTTAATAAAGGTCTACCGACCTAGTAGCCCAGTTCTTCACCAACAATGAGCACGTTGATGTTTGACCGCGGGGGGTTCTTCCTTATTATGGTGGTAATATTGCATATCCGGGTGCCGTTCGGGCAATCCTGGCATATGCCGCTTTGGGTGCAAGGATTAGGCTTATTCATTCGTTTGTTGTTCAACGGCGCCACGTACATTTCTATCCTTTCCAAAGCGGCTTCGATGTCTTTAACAACTTTATTGATCCCCGCTATGACAACTACCTTTCGTGGACCAAAAGCCATTGCTCCAACACGGTTGCCGGTACTGTCCACGTTTACCAGCTTGCCGTCCAGGGTCACAGCATTGGTGCTGCATAAAAAGCAGTCACAGGTCAACTGACGGTGACGAATCAAAATATCTTCTTCCGGTTTAAACCCGGGTAGAGTTGCGTCCAAAATTTCCCTGCCTTCCTTTTCCAGCTGCTCAATGATCCCCAGTTCCCTTATTGTCATAGAACCGCCAACGCCTATGCTGCGGCTGTCGCCAATTATGGCGAAGGCTCTTTGCCGGGCTTCTTCCTTGGTGGCGACATATTCGGCATGAAAATTATTCTTCCTGAGCGCTTCTGCAACCTTTCGGCCAACAACCTCAGAATACCATTGTTTAGGGGTTTGCATGTCACTTCACTCCCATTTTAATAATTTACATTAATTTAACGATAAACGGAATTAATATTTTGATAGTCAGGAGCCTGGTCAAATGCAGCAGCGTAACCTCCAGCGGCTTGGCGCCAAGTTCATAAGCCAGAATGGTCATTGGCGTGAATCCAGATGGAGCTGCCGCTATCAGACAGGCCGTATTATCCCATCCGGTCGTTTTTTTAATAACCCAAGCCATAATTAATGATGTGGATAATACAAAAAAAGAAAGAACAGAAATAGGTACTAGCATTTCACGGAAAAGAAAAATTGTTTCATGAGTGATATTGAAACCTATCATTACTCCTATGCCAATCTGCATAATTCTATGGACAGGCACCGGGGGAGTTTCCAGCGGAACCCCTCCAAGAGATACCGCTGATACTGCAAACAAGGCCCCCAGCATCCCTCCGGCCGGCAAGGATAAAAACTCCCCCAGCAGGCCCCCGGCGACAGCGACGGCAACAGCGAAAATGACCCTCCCGGATTTTAATTTGGTCAAGTCTTTTATAATAAATTTTAGGTAAGCGTATGAAAACTGTTCTTTATAACAACTATAGATACGGTCCTTCAAGCTCGGGCGAACGGTTTGTTTTTTCCCGCCGGTCTTGCTTCGCCTTGCTAAAAAGGGAAATATGAGCAAAGTCAGCATTAACCTGTACACCTGAAGAAAAGAAACGCTGCCCACATCGGCTCCAACGGATAAGGCCACAATGCTCATTTCAGCAAGTCCAGCCGGGCTTGCCCCTAAAACAGCAGTGCTGATATCCATTCCGGTAATGAGCGAAAGCAGATAACCCACCCCCAGCCCAATGCTTAAAGCCCATAACGACATAAACCCGGCGGGCAAAATTATCTTTTTGATCTCGTTATAAACACCGGGGGTAATCTTTGCTCCGACAAACAGTCCCAAAAGCATTTGCATTATAATATTAAACTGCGGAGGCGGGGGCGACACGGGAATAACGCCCAGCAGATTTGCCGTGCCAACTATGGCGAGCGTCCCCAGTAATGCAGGCGCCGGCAAAGAAAAGACGAAAAACGCCAAATAACCAATAGAGCCTAAGAGCATTAGAAAAGCTATATTCATTACCGCCAATGGAGGTCCTCTCTTTTCTGAATCAGTTGACAAGCAGCTCCATAAGCCGGGATACGTCTTCCAGCTCCTCGATTCTTTCAATCGCTTCAACTAGCCGGAAGATATTTTTTTCGGGCATTAATCCGGAAGCGCACTCGAAAAATTTCTGGCAAATGATATCCCAACCCACCGGCATTTCAGGCGAACCCTTCAAAACATAAATGGTCTTTTCAAGCCTTGTCCCGTCTTTAAGAAAAACTTCCACCCGGGCGCCCCTTTTACCCGGAAACATCCTGTTGACTTCCTCGTCTACCGTTACTTCAACCAGCCGGGCTGTTTTCTTTAAATCCGGATCGGATAAATACCTTGGTTCCAGGTGCCGCATGCCGACTGATCCTTCCCGTAAAACAACCGCGCTGATGAAAGGTATGCTGAAACGCGCTCTCGCGGAATCTTCCGGCTCATAAATGTGCCCGGTCAGGTTCATTGCAACCTCATGGGTCCCCACGGCCACCCTGGATACATCTTCCGCCGAAAAACCGCATTCTTCCTTCAGGGCGGCAATGCTTTCGATGACCGGGTGGATGTGGCGGCAGGTGGGATAAAGCTTGGTATATGTATCGACAATTTCAAACCTTTTGCCCAGGTCCCCGGCAGCGCTTACACAATCCACTTCTTCCGACATGGTGTTGAAAATGCCGTATTGCCCTTCTAAGATGGACCTGGGACCGACCAGACCCTCTTTGGCCAGCCAGGCGGAAACAATGCCGGCAAAAGCGGCATGACCAACCATCACGCACTTGGAAGCCTGACCGGAAAGGGTTGCCTCCATCAGGCCCGCTGCCTGCATCCCCGAAAGCCCAAGCGCGGCTGCAGTTTGTTTATCATCAAGACCCAGCAGACTGGCGGCTGCCGCGGCCGCGCCAAACGTCCCGCAGGTGGCGCTGGGATGGAACCCCTTTTTGATCTGGGCGGGATTAACGCTTCGCGCGATACGGTAAACGATATCATACCCAAGAACGATTGAAGCGAGAACATCCTTGCCGGTAGAGCGCAGCGCTTCGCCTACGGCGAGAGCGGCCGGCACAACCACCGTACCGGCATGAACTCCCGCGTTTTTATGCCCGTCGTCCAATTCCACCGCATGGCCGAAAGCGGAATTAACCATGGCGGCGGCAGGGCAGGATAAACGTTCGCTTCGCCCAATGACCGTCGAAAAACCCATAGCTACGTCTTTTAAGCCTTTGACCAGTTCGGCGCCATATTCCCAGCCGCGTGAACCCGCTATGCAGGCCGCCATGATGTCCAGAACGCGCTCCTTTGTATAGGAGGCTATATTTGCCGGAATATCGTCAAAATCCGTGCCGGCAACAAAACCCGCCAGTTTCTCCGAGAGGCTCATTCCCGGATCATCCATCAAAAACCCCTCCAATACCGCATTGTTAAAAGCACCTGGTACGTTTACTTCTGAATGTATACCCATCCTTCCATTATGCGCCTTGCGGTCCGGCTGAACGTGGCACTTTTCACGCGAGACACCCCGTCTGTTTCTTCCAGCCGGGCTTCAACCGTCATTATCCCAAAGGGGTGTCCGATGCGAAGCCTTTTCACTTTATTTCCCAGCCTGGGGCTTACTATCTCGTTTATGACCGTGCCGGGTATATTCGCGGCCGTTATCGTACACACCGCGCCTGTCCCCATATAAGCATGGATGATTTTGCCCATGGAAAAGAGCCGGCCGACTATGTCGATTTGCTCCGGGCCAACAACTCTTCCCGTAGCGTCCGTATATTCTGCCGGTGCAGCATAAAAGCCTATCTTGGGAAGAGTGGGACTAAGAGTAGCCGCTTTGGAACGATCTTCAACCATCCCGATCATCTCCGCCGCCGTTCCTCTTATTTTTTCAGCCAATGCCATGATCCGTTTCGCGTCCGCTTTTCTTTCCACTTCCCAGGGCAGTTCCGTACCCTTAAGCCCCAATTCCTCGGCCCTGATAAAGACGATCGGGTTTGCCGCGTCAACAATGGATATGTTATATTTTGCTCCCTCAATTTCCACCACTTGCTGGGGAACTCCCGTGGGAAGCAGCTTGCCTGTCGCCGCCCCGCCAGGGTCTTCAAACTCAAGGTCAATTTTGGCTCCTGTGCCCGGCACTCCGTGGATCTCATAATCCCCTTTGGTCACGGCTTTCCCGTCCTTCACCGGAACATGGGCTACAATTATTTTTTTAGTGTTCGTATTGAAAATCCTTACAACCGTTACCGGTTCCACTGCTTTAACCAGCCCTTCGTCAACGGCAAAAGGCCCTACGGCGGAAGAGATGTTGCCGCAGTTCATTTCTTTGCCGACCAAAGGAAGGTCCAGGCTGACCTGGCCGAAAGTGTAATCTATATCGGCATCAGGCCTCTTGCTCACGCCGATAACAGCAACCTTGCTTGTTGACGAATTTGCTCCTCCCAACCCGTCGATCTGGCGAATGTCCGGGCTCCCGAAAGCTTTCAGGATCACGCTGTCCCGCTCTTTTATATCTGACGGCAAATCGTTTTCATGGAAAAATACCGCTTTGCTGGTTCCCCCGCGCATAATCACACATCTCACTCTTTCCTGATCGTACATGGAAACCGAGGCCTCCTTAAATACTGTTATTGTTTTGCTCTTTGGCCAGCTGTTCAAAGACACCCGGACCATACTTCTTTAAACACTGGACCATCCCGCCTTCCCGGATTATTTTCATCATGAAACCGGGAGGAGGAGTAACCCTGATGACAACCCCCCTGGTAATGTTTTCCACGCTCGAAAAATCCGGCGCTACTTTTATATAGTCTCCCTCTTTGATCGCCGTTGTATCGCAGGTCAGCACCGGCAAACCCAGGTTCACCGAATTACGATAAAAAATCCGGGCGAAAGATTTGGCCAAAACGGCTGAAATACCGGCCAGCTTGATGACAAGAGGCGCGTATTCCCGTGATGAACCGCAGCCGAAATTTTCATCGGCCACAATAAACCCGCCGCTTTTTATCTCGTCATAAAAGCCGGGCCTGATGTCTTCCATAATGTGCCTGGCCAGGTCATTCCAGTCCAGAGTCTTTGCCCTGTGCCTGCTGCCCATAATGTAATCGGTGTTTATATCCCGGCCGAACCTGTATGAAATCCCTTGCAGTTCCATCTGTTCTAAACCTCCATCAACGTTCTGGGGTCCGTAATTCTTCCCATTATAACGCTTGCCGCTACAGTAAGCGGGGAAGCGAGGTATATGCTGGCCTTAGCGTTGCCCATCCTGCCCTTAAAATTGCGGTTCGCTGTGGAGATGACATTTTCCCCGTCGCCGGGGATTCCTCCGTGTCCTCCCACGCACGGGCCGCAGCCGGGCGGGAGTACCATGGCCCCGGCTTCAACCATGGTTTCAATGATCCCTCTCTTTATCGTCTCGAGCAGAACTGACCTTGAGGCGGGCACTACCAGGAGCCTTGTGTTTTTGGCCACTTTTTTCCCTCTCAGAAGGTCTGCCGCCGCCTGCAAATCCTCCAGCCTCCCGTTCGTGCATGTGCCAATCACCCCTTGCGATATGGGCACATTCTCCATTTCAGAAACCGGCATTACGTTTTCAACCGTATGAGGGCACGCCACCTGCGGGGTGATTTCGAAAAGGTCGTACCGCAGTCTTTGGCTGTATGCGGCATCCGGATCTGGAAGGTAGCTGCTGTAATCAGTGATTCCCCTTTCATCCAGCCACTGCGCTGCCGTTTCGTCTGTCTCCATTAGGCAGGCCTTAGCGCCCATTTCTATTCCCATATTGCAGACAGTAAACCTTGCATCCATCGACAAGCTGGAGATTCCCGGGCCGCCGATTTCAAGGGCCATGTATGTAGCGCCGTCGGCCCCAAGATCTTTGGCCATTTTGAGAACCAGGTCCTTGGACATGACCCCTTTGGAAAATGCTCCTTCCAGATCAACGCGGATCGTTTCAGGCACCTTGAGCCATGTTTTTCCCGTAGCCAAGACAATAGCCGCATCCGTTGACCCCATTCCCGTAGCAAACGCGCCAATGGCGCCATATGTGCATGTGTGTGAATCTGTCCCGATCACGACGGTGCCCGGCCTCACCCTGCCCTTTTCAGGGAGGATCTGATGACATATTCCTTCGCCCGCCTCAAAAATCTCTATTCCCATTTCCCTGGCAAATTCTCTCAAACCATCCTGCATCCTCGAATATGTCTCTGCCGGGCTGGGTACAAAATGATCCATCACTATTGATACATCACTGGCGCGGCATACTTTATCAACCCCCGCTTCCCTTAAAGCCTCAACAGCGAGAGGCCCGGTGGCATCATGGAGCATGACCCGGCTCACAGGTGTTATCGTCAAGTCGCCGGCCTTTACCTCACCACCTGTAACGGCTGAAAGCAGCTTCTCCGCAATAGTCCGGCCCATCGAGTTTATACCCCCTATCTCCCCAGCGCCTTTTCCTCACGCAGTTTTTCTACCGTTCCATACTTCGTTTTAATAATCTCTTCGGGCAAAAACATTTCTTCCAGCTCCCTTATTTCCTGCAGGCCTATTAATTTGTTAAATTCACTAAAGGGAATAATTTTATCGTCCAGATTAGCATTGGTTCCCTCCTTCATAAGCTGGGTGACCCCTTCAACAATCCCTTTCGCGGCTGCGTACACAGTCATCACCGGTACGCTGCACCTCGCGTAGCCCATCTCTTCCAGCTCCTTGAAGGTTACAAGGGGTGTCCTTCCGCCATCCAGCATATTGGCGCTCAAGAGTATTCCCTTAGGTACCAGTTTATCGGCATAATATTTCAGTTCTTCGACGGATTGGGGCGCTTCCAGAAAAATCAGGTCGGCACCCGCCTCCCAGTATGCCTCCGCCCGGCGGATCACTTCCTCCGGGCCGAATACGGCCCGGGCGTCGGTACGGGCGTTGATCACGAAATCAGGGTCTCGCCGCGCCCACACTGCGGCTTTGATTTTGATCACCATTTCCTCAAGCGGTATAACTTCCTTCCCCGACATATGCCCGCAGCGTTTTGGCCAGACCTGGTCTTCCAGGTTAATGCCCGCAGCGCCTATTGTTTCAAATTCCCTCACCGTCCTGATGACATTGATGGCATTCCCGTACCCCGTGTCCCCGTCGGCCATTACCGGTATATCGACGCTGTTAACAATATTTTTCGTGTGCTCGAGCACTTCGCCGAAAGTCAACAAACCGACATCAGGTTTTCCCAACAGGCAGGCCGAAAAACCGTAACCGGAGCACTGAATCGCTTTAAACCCGGCCTTTTCAATGATTTTTGCCGAAAGGCAATCATAGGCCCCCGGCATCACAAGGATTTCCCGGGCTTTCAATAGTTCTTTGAGCTGAGTGGTTTTTTTCATGTATATTACCTCTCTTTGCAGAATTACTGGAATTTCTTTAAAAATAAAATGCATCCGCAGAATTAAACTTAGCGCCGATCCCTTGTTTCATTAGTCACTGGAAGAATAATTGCAATAATTACATATAAGCGTCTTTGAGAATATTAATAAAGTCTTCTTTTGTTGTTTGGCGCGGATTAATATATTGATAATGTTTTTCATACGCTTTTAAGCAGTCTTCAGCCAAAGGTTCGAAAACATCTTCTGAACAATTAAAATCCTTGAGCTTTTTACGCATATCGACATCAATACAGAGTTTCTCTATGGCTTTTATAGCTTTTTCGCCTGCTTCGTATTCGTTTATTCCCCGAATATCCTCTCCCATTGCTTGAGCAACTTGTGCATATTTCTCAGGGCAGGCAGGAAGGTTGAAACGGGCTACAGAAGTGAGCAATATGGCGTTTGAAAGACCATGACTCAAATGAAGCGTTGGCCCCAGATGCCTTCCTATGCAGTGTACATTGCCGGTGCCTGTTGTAGTGTAAGCCATACCGCCCATAGTGTTGGCGGCAAGCATATTTGTTGCCGCATATGCATTTTTCCGGTTAGCATACAAAGCGCGCAAATTGCTGCTGATAAGTCTTATCCCTTGAAGAGAAAGAGCTTCAGTATGAGGATTTGCTTTTAAAGAAATAAACGATTCGAAAGCATGAGTAAAAGCATCTATCCCGGCTTCAGCCACTACTTTGGGAGGGCAGCTTTCCAGGCTTTGGGGATCAAGAATTGCTATTTTGGGACAATTCAATTCTTTATGGCCTATCGTAAATTTAAAATTTCTTTCTTCATCGGTAATTACAGCTATAGAATTGACCTCGGAAGAGGTGCCGGCTGTTGTAGGTATGGCAATCAAAGGCACGGGAGGAATTTTGAACACCTCGTACCCAGCATAATCCTGGGGCTTACCACCGTTTGTCGCCATGACTCCAGCAGCTTTAGCCGTATCAATACAACTGCCTCCACCCACCGCGATCAACAGGTCACATTTTTCTTTTAAAATCATATTACACGCCTTCATAACCACTTCAACTGGAGCTTCTGGCAGAACCCCGTCAAAAATCACATATTGCGAATTGGATTCTTCGATGTGCCGGATGCATTTTTGATAAATATCCGTTTTCTTAACATTCTTACCGGATATTAACAATATTTTATTGGGTTTTATATTTATCAATTCCTCAGTAAGCTTTCTGATGCTGTTATAACCCATTATAATTCTCGTATGTGTTTCATATGTGGTAATATTGAACGGATAATTCATAAAACACCCCTTCTTTCCATCATGTCATCTTATTTTTTCGCAAACCCAATCCAGGTCAAGCTCATTCAACCTTGATTCCTTTGGCTTACCGTCCTCATCCCAGCCGGCAAGCTCATAGAACGTAGCCAGCGCCCGTTTATACGCGGCTTCGTCAATAACCTTTCCGTTGGTACCCCCGCCAACCAGCGGTTCGTACATGCGCGGCGGCAGCATATCATCCTCTTTAGTTAACCCGGCGGCAATATTAAAGGCGCGCATCATCTGCAGGCGGCGCTCGCCCAGCTGGACCAGTTCCCAGAGACTTGTTTCCCAGCCGGTAATGGCATCGACCGCGGCAACCAGTTCATTAAAATCGAGCGCGCGGGCAGGTGCCATGCAGAACAGGCAGATGTCCAGGCTGCTGTACACGCTGAAAATGAGATGCGTTTGATAAAAGAACTTCACCTTTTTGGGTCCCAGGTCATCCATCTCAAGCGGTTCATATATGCCCAAAGGCTTAAGTCTCTCTGTAACCAGAGCCGGAGCGGACGGTGAATTGATGCCGTCATGCAGGCTGGACATGTGGTCTGCGCCGATGGGCGTCAGGCCGTACGCCAAGGAGAGCGATTTTTTCACGCGCGGTTCATGGGCCGGGAATTCCACACCTTTGCAATGGACGGCAAATTTTTGAGCTTTCGGCCCCAGTTTTTCCGCCATTCTCTTCACGCCTTCCGCCAGCAGATCTCCAATCCCCTCGCGTTTCGCAATTTTTTCGACAAGCGGCAGCAGCGCTTTGCTGTTCCCGAACCTCAGCTCGATGCCGTCCGTATCCTCCAGCGAAAGTATCCCGTTTTCATAGCACTCCATGGCGAAGGCAATCGAAGCCCCCGCAGAAATGGTATCCAGCGAATACTTATTGCACAATTCGTTGGCCTTGCAAACGGCGTACAAGTCGGAAATTCCGGTATAAGAACCGAGTGCCGCAAGGGATTCGTATTCCGGGCCGCCGTATCGCGGATCGATTTCATACGGCTTGTCGGATTTAACGCTTTTTTTGCATAGCACGGGGCAGGCGAAACACCCCTCGTCTCCGGCAGCGATGGTCTCCTTTATCTTCGCCCTGCTGATTTCCTCCGCTTTCTCAAAATAACCTGTTTTCCAGTTGTATGTCGGCAACTGGAACGTCTGATTCTGTGAACTGACCAGCCTGCTGGTGCCGTTCTCGCGAAGTCCCCTGCTGCCGGGATAATCCATAAATTTACTCGCAAAACTCCGGGCAATCGCTTTTACCGCCTCGGGAGCCGCCGCTTCGGGGAAAAGATTTCCCCGGACGGCAAGGGCTTTCAAGTTTTTTGAACCCATTACCGCCCCGTGCCCGCCTCGCCCGTTAATATGTTTAAGTTCGTTAACCACGCAGGCGTAACGCACCATGTTTTCACCGGCAGGCCCGATACCAAGAACACGGATCCTGTCATCGTTATTCTCTTGGCGGATCAGGTCCTGGGCTTCGCCGGTCACCTTGCCCCACAGGTGGGAAGCGTCTTTGAGTTCAGCACGGCCATTGTTTATCCATAAATAAACCGGATGCGGCGCTCTACCCTGGACGACAACAGCATCAAAGCCCGCCGCTTTGAGTTCCCTGGCCCAGAACCCTCCTGCTTCACTGTCGGCAACACCGCCGGTTAGCGGAGAAACGCTGGTTATGGAATGGCGTGTAAACCCGGCTATGGGAAACCCTGAGACAATGCTGCCGCCGAAAACAATCACGTTTTCAGGCTCAAACGCATCGGTCCCCGGTTTTACGTTTTGCCAAACATAATACGCTCCCAGCGCCCCGCCGCCCATATAGCGGCGGAAAAACAGCTCGTCCTTTTCTTCCGTCCATATCTCGCTTTTGCTTAGATTTACCCTCAATATTTTGCCGTGATAACCATAAGGCATAAATCTTACACCTCTCTTTGACGCTTCAGTATGCTTTTGACAGAATCAGCGTTTAAGTTTCTCATTGTCACTCACAGCTGTTTTTCATCTTCAAGCAGGAACTGGGCAGCAATACGCGCTGCAGTCTCCGGAGGAACACGACACTTTTTTCTGCCCCCATCCTTAATAAACTGCTTGCGTTCTTCCGGAATAATGGTGTCGTAGTCTCTACCCATTAGCAGCGGTCGGATAACACCGCACATTGTGCTGCCGAATTCCTCCTTGAAGGCTTCATAATACCGATAGGCTTTCAGCCGACACTCGTTGTACTTCTCAATCGCCTCCGGAGTATCCCCCATGGGGTCAAAAATATTCTCTCTGCCATATGCAAGGCCCAACGCCATCAGTCCGCCAAGCAGCGCGCCGCAGGTCTCTTTATGGCTCGCAACACCTGGAAAAAAGGCTGCTGCTTTTAATAATTCCTGGCCGCCAGGAAGGCCAAACTCTTCCTGCAGCGCCGCCAAGGTTCCCTGCGCGCAGTTTCCGGATAATTCTTCATAGTCTCCGGCCTTTTGCGAAACCCTTCTGATTCTCTCTTTTTTACGGTCATTAAATGCCAAGATACCTTACCTCCTCAATCATTAATCACTTGCATTAATCGCTTGACCCTATAATTCCTTTTTTTCTGAAATGTCCTTAAACTTAAACACCCCAAGTTTTCTTATCCCTGCCACGACCAACAAAAACGCCGCCGCGGAAAGAACAATATTAACATGCAAAGGGTATTGATATACCATCATCGATAACCCCAAGGCAACCAAGAGTATGTTGGGAATTTTTTTCATCCCCCTGAATTCCACAAATAGCCCCATTGAAATTAAGAACATGGCCGATAACATAAAGAGAAACACTACATAATCCAAACGCAGGATGGACGGGAAATTTAAGAACACCAGCGGCATTAGTATCAACCCCTGGGCCATCTTCAGGCTTGTTACGGCTGACTTTACAAAACTGCCCTGAGCTAATTTTGCCGCAATTGCGCAGGCCGGGGCAATCGGAGGGGTGATCGGCGCTAAAGCCGAACCGTAAAATACGATAAAATGCGCCGTTAAGGGATCAATTCCGATTTGTCTAAAGGCTATCACCACTATTGACGCCACCAACAAATAGGTTGCCAGTCCGGAAACCGCCATGCCCAACAACACGCATAAAACCACAGTCACCAAAAGCAGCAGATACGGTTCGCCGTGGGCTACTCTTACCAGTTCGGCTCCCAGCTTGTAAAGAAGCCCTGTCCGCAAGAGCGTGCTCGAAATTATGCCGAGAGCCGCCCCCAATAAGATAACTTCGGAAACGCTTTTCCCGGCTTCATTGAGAGCGTTAATGCCGCCTTTAATAAATCCTTTTAAGTTCTCCTTAGATTTAGCCCAAACATCCCCTCCTTGAGGGTTTTTGATATAAGAAACAAGCAGCGGGATGAATAATTTAAGCAAATAAAATATATAGAATGAGACAATGGTGTTTACCCCGGCGACGAGGATGCTCGCCCCTGTCAAAAGATAGTACATAAGGACAATGATGGAGGCAAGTATGCACCACAAAATAAGCGGGTCATATAGTTTCTCCATTTCTTTCATTTGCTTTTCGATTAGCTGCTCATCTTTTTTTACCAGCCCCAGCGCTTCTTTTCGCATTTGGCGAAGCCTTATCCAGTGCGTATTTAAAAAAGTGGTAAAATAAAACACCAGCGCGGGAAGAATGCCGGCAGCAATTATGTTGAGGTAACTGGTCCCCAGCAGTTCAGCCATGATGAAAGCCGCCGCTCCCATAATCGGAGGCATTATTGCTCCCCCGGTGGAAGCAACCGTTTCCACGCTCGCCGCATCTTCCGGTTTCATCCCTCTCATTTTCATCATGGGGATGGTAAACGTCCCGGTGCCGGCCACGTTCGCGATTGCGCTTCCAGAAAAAGACCCGAACATCATACTTGACACCGTGGCTACCTGCGGGAAAAACACCTCGTGTTTTCCAAGCAGTCTGATGAAAAATGCAATCATGCTTTCCAGTCCGCCAAAACCGCGAACTACCGCCGCAAAGATAACAAAAATACCTACGTACGTAGCCATTGCCTGGGTAAGCGGCCCCCAAATCCCCGCCAAATCCAGGCTAATAGAAGCCACAAACCTTACAAAACCAATTTTTCCAATCGTAAACGGTTGCGGCAAATACTGTCCAAAAGCCACCAATAAAAACGGCGAGCAAATCACTATGCCAAAAATCACTCCTAGGGTTTTAAACGCCAGGTAAATAACGAGGGGTATGGTAATGTATATAAAGAAATAGTCCAGTGTGGTGTAATTTGATACCCTGAATTGCATCATTTCGTAAATCTCCATCCAGTAATAAACGGCTGAGATGAACATTATTAGAGATATGGTCCAGATGATAATCGTTATCAAGCGGTTGTGCTTAATTTTCTTTTCGTTGTAATAGAGATTTAGCAGCGTTACAATCAGCGCTATTGGCAGTATAGTAGCAGTAAACTTGGCGCTTGTGCAAAAAAAGGTCAGTGCAAATAATATCGTGAAAACTGTTAAGGAACAACTTAAAATAGTTATTATTGTTTTCGCTTGATTATTGCTTATTCTTGCCATTGATTGTCTCCCCCCTCTTATAAGCGAATAAATCACACCTCACATAAAACCAGGGAGGAGCCTTCAATATGCCTTTCAACCAAACAACCGCCATATATTGAAGGCTCCTTCTGAATTGTTTACTGGTTTACTTCGCCTACGAGCCAGTTGTCATGCCACACTTTTTGCTCTTTCAGCCATTTGGCAAACCCCGGATGAATTGGTATGCCCGCCTTGGCCGCTACCTCGATATGCCTTTCCTGGACTCCCAGGGCATCCTCCGCCCAAATGCAGTGAGCCGGGTGTACCTCTCCAACCTCTTTTCTGTGTTCATAAAGAGCTACCATTATTTCGTAAACGGCCTGTTCCGGAAGGTCCGGTGAAAAGACCCAGTACGTTCCCAGGACCGGTGACCAGCTCGTCTCTGGTCCTTTCAGCTTTGTGGAAAACTTTTTCAGGCTCAATGGCGCTGCAGCTACTCCCTCCACCTTGCTGGCGATCAATTCAGCGTCTTCTTTAGAAAAGGGCACTACCTTCGCATCCAATCTCATCTCCAGTTCTGTCATCCATGAAGGAACGCCTACGCTGGACAGCACATATCCCCAAGTGGCGTCGATCATCCCATTCTTCAGGGCATCGCTGATCGCACTCATTTCCACATAAACCATTTGGACAGGTAAATCAAGCTTTTCATGAATCATCTTGGATACCACTTCAGTAACATATCCCGGCAGTGTGGGGCAAACCTTTTTTCCCTTCAGGTCCCATATGCTTTTCAAATCGTCCCTGTCCGCCCTTGCCAGCAACACATTCTGGTGTTCCCAAAGACAAGGACCAAGCAGCGCTTTATTTTGCTTGGGAATGGGGTCTTTGGCAAAATTTCCTGTATCTTTCCAGAGTTCTACCATCTGGGGAATGTTTGAATAGGTGCCTTCACCTTCGCGCGACTGGATCGCTCTAAAACCGGCATATGGCCCTGCTGACGGAATCGTAGTAACGTCCTTCCAGATTTCTGGTTTGTGGTTTCTGATAATTCCAGTTATTGCCGACATCGAAACATAGGTCATACCGGACTCGCCAGCAGAAAACATTCTAAGAGAATACGGTCCTGCCTGGGCTTTGGCCGGCTGTCCTTCTGATTTGGTTCCTTCCGGCCCTTTTGTACTGCATCCCGCAAAAAGCATTAGAATCACCGATAAAACTAAAATCAATGAAATCAGAGATAATCTGGATTTTCTCACCCTTTTATCCCCCTTTAAATTTGGATTTTTTTCTTTGTTTATTTAAATTTCATTTCTGCTATTTTTCATGTATCACTCCTTTCTGCCGTGTATCTCTCTTTCCATACATTTCTTACCATCCCCTTTTTACGCTATTTCATAATTATTTTTAAAACCATGAAATGTTTTTATCATAATACTTTTTATTTTATATACAATAGAGGTTGGTATTATGATAACACATAACAATTATTAAGACATTTTATATCCTACGCAAGTATCGTGCCAATCAGCAGCTCCCTTGATTTCGCTGCTTTCTCTGGATTACATGTTTTCAAATGTTGCAGTATTACCACATGCAAGCTGGCTGCCTTTATTTTGCCGAAGTTTATGCGTTTCCTCTTTGCAACGCTCGGCTGCGTCTTTGACGCCCGTACAAAAGCGGCGTAAAGTGTACTCCATAACTTTGCGCCGCTTTGTGAAACACGCCCGCGATTGAGGCAAACGATTTTGAATTTCGAGCATCGAAACTCGAAATTACTGCTTTAATTTCCGCCATAAAGTGGTGCGATCTATCCCTAGCATTTTGGCGATTTCCTGTTTTTCCAGGCCGCTTTCGATCAGGGTCTCAATCAGGTTCTTTTCAAAATGCAGCCCTATTTTTTTAATATCGAGACCCTTTATATCAATGGCGTTAATCTTTTGATTTTTTTGCGGGATCAAGTCCTCCATGTCTTTAACGCCTATTTCCTTTTTCTGCATTATCACCATGTTTTCCGCGACATTTTTTAATTCCCTGACATTGCCCGGCCAGTTGTAGGAAAGGAGTATTTCTTTAACCCCTTCGCTTATTTTAGGTACATTCAGCTTATACTCGCGGGCAATGGCGCTGACAAAGTGTTCCAGCAGCAGCAAAATATCCTTCTTTCTCTCTCTCAGCGGCGGGATAACCAGCTTCAAAACATTAAGCCTGTAATACAGGTCCTCCCTGAACTGCTGTTTTTTTACCAGATCGATGAGGGGTTGGTTGGTAGCCGCAATAACCCGGACATCTACGGGAATGATTTTGTCGTCCCCCAGCCGCATAACCTCTTTTTCCTCGATAACCCTTAACAGGCCCAGCTGCAGTTTGGTCGTTATCCCGCTGATCTCATCAAGGAAAATCGTCCCTCCGTGGGCCAGTTCAAAAACCCCCGCCTTCCCTTCTTTTTTGGCGCCAGTGAAAGCGCCTTCCGAATAGCCGAACAGCATGCTTTCAAGAAGGCTTTCGGTCAGCGCGGAACAGTTTATGGCCACAAAGGGGCCGTTTTTCCTTTTACTGTTGTTATGGATGCTTTGGGCTATCATCTCTTTGCCGCTTCCGGTTTCGCCTTCGATTAAAACAAATGAGTCAAAGCGGCTTATGGTCTTGGCTTTTTCAATTGTTTCCTTCATTTTGGGACTCTGATGAACTATATCGTCAAAAACAACTTTGGCCTGCAAGCCGCGTTTCCGCATCTTTTCCCTGAGTCCCTGTTCCAGCTCCTTTATTTTGGTGATGTCCTTCAGGGTGATTACGCAGCCGAAAGTATCGCCTTTATAAACAAGCGGCACCTTGTTTACCACAATCGTTTTCCTGTTAAGCTCAATTAATTCGTTTAATCTCTCCTCCGGTTTTTTCAACAGGTTCCTAATCTCATGCGGGCAAGACACATCCTCGAGTTTATGCCCTATCAAACCCCTGTTCTCCAGGTCCAGTATGTCGATGGCGTTGGTATTGCACACTGTTATCCTGCCTTGTTCGTCAGTCGACATGATTCCTTCAAACGTGTAGTTCATTATTGCCTGAAACAACGAACTTTTCTTTCTTTCCTGGCTTTTGATCTGCAGAACATTAGCCGCCTGTTTAAGCGCTTCTTTGACACTCTCCCTGCTGGATTCGATAATCACCCCCTTGAGCCCGTGTGACTCGGCCAGCTGGCAGGACCCAACCCCGCCCACAATACACCTGAATCCTTTGTCCTTGGCCGTTAATATTGCGGACTCAATGTCTTTTTTAGTATCACATACATACATTTCCAGGGAACTTTTAAAAATATGGCGAAGGTCATTTACCTGGGATATTTGCTGCAGCAGGTTGTTGTACCCGACCACACAAATCTTCTCTCCTAATTCTTCGGCCCGCAATATCGCCTTAATAATATCGAAGCCGGTAAGAGGAATATCAACAACCGATATATCGCTGCTGAGGCTCCTCAACGCTTCAGCAGTGCCACCCCTGGCGACAATCACCTCCACTTCTTCAAATTTTGCCAGTTCAAGCCCTTTTTCTACCAGGCCTTCGAATACCTGGACGTTCAGCCCCAAGTTTTTGGCCTCGAATTGAATATCTTCCACCATTTTGGGATACGGAGCAATAAAATAAATTGAAGTTTTCGGGTTAGTCGTTTGTTCCACAGCCCGAACACCTCCTTATTTCCAGGCGAATAGTTTTGTACCTCGGGAATAAAAAAGCTGCTGCCAACACAGCAACTCTTTATTGTCAGTCCACATGAACCGCAGAAGTTTCAGCCGCCCTCCATCAGGGGCAGCAGTAATATCTCTTCGCCGGGTGATATTTCTTTGTTCAGGGCTTCCCTGTGTTCCAGCAGCCTGCCGTTATAACAAACCATCAGTCCTTCCAGCTCCCTGTAAAGCGTTTCAATGCCTTCCTGCTCCCGGGCCAGCTCATAGAGTTTTTTTATGCTGACAGGACCTTCAACCCGCACGACAATTTGTTTTTTTCCGGCGCTAACACACAGCTCATCTACAAAATTAATTGTAACGCGCATATAAACCCTTCTCTGAAAATATACAGGTTTGGCAGTATTATTTTATCACGTTTTTTAAAAAAAATCAGCCGCCCGTTAATGCGTGACGAATTCGCACTCGTGGCTGCCGACATGGGAATAAAAAACTCCTTTTTCTATCCAGGACGGTTTAATAACCGGCTCTTTTGTCACCGTGGCCGTGACAAAGGCATCAGCGCCGGCGACAGCGTCAAGAGCCGATTCAACTGCCTCAATTTTTTTGCCGGTCCATTCCCCCATTTCCCTGGCAAACGCAGAAGCCCTGTTATTATCCAGTCGGAACGCAGCTGCCTCAATACTTCGCGGCATTCCAGTGCTCCGCCGGTCCTACCGGGGTGAAGAACGACAACCTGGTTTTCCTGTAACAGGCAGCAGAGCTGCTGCATAATCTCACGGTGAGCAAAAGCCGGAGTCACCACCATAATAAGCCTGGCCTGCCCCCGCCCCACTAATCCACGCGCCTCATCCTGCAGAAGCAAACAGTTCTTAATCTGGTCATCCGCACCGGGCATCATGTTCCCACCTTTTAACCGGAATCACCTGAATCTTTAACTAAAGTATAACAAAATTTAAAACACCAAAACATGATTTATAATTGCGACCAGACAGATTTACTCTGGATAGGAGAAAACCATGTTTGCCGGAGCAAGAATAATCAAGACAGGCCTGGCTGTTGCCCTGAGCCTGTTTATATGCGATTATTTCAACATTCAGCCGTCCCTTTTCGCCGGAGCCGCCACCGTGCTGAACATGCAGCCTTCGGTGGAGCTGAGCCTTTACAACGCCAAGGAACAGTTGCTGGTTCATTCCCTTTCCGTTTGCGTAGCCATCCTGCTGGGGCTGACCATCGGCACCAACCCCCTGAGCATGGGTATTGCGACCATTATCATCATCCAGTTGTGCCAGGTTTTCAAATGGCGGGGCGGCGTCTCCGCCGGAGTTATGGCCGCCATATTCGTCCTGGCTTCGCCTCATGCGGAGTTTCTCAACCACGCGCTGGTCCGGTCGCTGGCCATCTTTGTCGGGGTCAGCGTGGCCCTGGTGGTCAATTTGACGATTGCTCCTCCCCGGTATCGCCAGCCTTTGCAAAAAAAGCTGGTCGAGTTAAACATCCATGTTTCCCGGCTTTTTTATGAAGCCGTGCAGGCTTTCCTCCGCCTGTCGTTGCCCACGCCGGAGGAAAAGGAAGCCATGACCAAGAAAACAGAAGACCTCTTCCGGGGAAACCCAGCGCCTTTATGACCTGTACCGGTTCGACATCGGCCCTCATGCTGAAAAGCAGGAAAACAGGCAAGAGGCTGTCATCCGGTACTTTAACGAATACCTGGCCTATAACAAAGGGCTCTGGCAAAGAACGCGCGACGTACTCTTCCTACTTGAGTCTTGTTTCTATAAAGAAGGAAATAATCAGTATTTATCGAATTATCCCGACAGAGATATCTCGAAGGAGTGTCGAGGATGATTCGGGTGCAGATGCTCGGTCGCTTCGCTATTTACACACCGGATGGAGAGGTTAGCCTTCCCACCGCCAAGGTGCGTGCCCTGGCGGCCTACCTGTTCTGGCAGCAGGGACGCTGGGTTCGGCGCGAGTTGCTGCGAGGTATGCTCTGGGGGGATATTGGTGAAGAACGCGCGGCGGGGAATTTAAGGACCGCCCTTCATTTATTGCGACGTTCCCTTGCCGGTGTGGACGCTGGCAACGAGCTTCTGGAGGTGAGACGCGATATTGTAAGGATTTCTCCCCGCCCTGACTGCCAACTTGACGCCCATGAGTTTGAAAAAAAGGCCTGGGCTGGCTTGGAAAAAGACACGCTCGAGGTCGAGCACCTGATGGCGGCTGCTTATTTTTACCGGGGGGGATTTCTGGAGGACCTGGACGTAGAATGGTGTCTCCCAGAACGCCGGCGTCTTGCCGATTTACACCTTGCCGTACTACGTTCGCTGGTGGAGCGGCTGGTCGGGCTGAACCTTCACGAAGCTGCCGCATCCTATGCTTCCCGGTGGTTGGCTGTAGATCCGCTGGATGAAGCGGCACACCAGTCACTGATGCGCATTTATGCTGCCCTTGGCGAGCCGGGTCGGGTCGTGGAGCAGTATGAACAGTGCCGTCAGGCGCTGGAAAAAGAGCTGGGCATAGCCCCGAGCGAGTCCACCAGGCGCCTGCTGCAGGAACTATCCCCTGCGGTTAAGGAGCGGACGGAAAGGTCTCATCATAAATATACCAAACAACGCGCGCAGAGCAGCTTTCGTTTTTTATCCGCCCGTCAGACCTCGGATATTTTATCCGACGGGAAAAAGCTATCCCAAGACCCGTTGCGCAACGCCCGGCTGCTCCTGGTCTCCGGCGAGGCGTTAGCCTTGCTGGGGGAAACGGCGGGCGGAATCAAATCACTGGAAAAAGCCCTCACCCTCTACGAACGATATAGCGGCCCGGCTGCCAGGGCCCGCCTAATACTGGGGGAAGCGCTGATCTGGCTTTCCATTCCTCTTACTCCCAAAATGGAAAGCTCGTTTCGCGAAAAAGGGCTCCGCTACATCGAGCAAGCCCTGGAATATTACCGTGTCAACGGCCCCCCTGCGGATCTGGGGCGCGCCCTGCAGTTGGGTTCTCAGGCTTGCTGGGTAGTTGGCCTGAACAGCCGGGCTGTTGCGCTGGCCGAAGAAGGTCTGGCCTTGGTCACAGCTCTTGGCGATCGGGAGGCGGAAGCTCGCCTGGCAGCCCTACTGGCCATGTCGCTTCGCGAGAAATATCGCCTGGCTGAAGCGCTGGCAGCTTTTGACCGCGCTGTCAAGAACGTGCCGTACATGAGCACTCCCTGGGAAGTGCTCTGGATTATTTTCCAGCGGGGTATCCTTTCCTACATTATTGGCGACCTGGCAAAGGCAGAATCCTTCCTGCGTGAAGCTCTGGCGCTCTGCCGGATGACAGCCTTTCCTTCGCTGATGATCAAGATTGGTGAATGTATGACACGCTCCATGATGATCGTACTCCTCCACTACCAGGACAAACCCGGGAAAATGGACGAATTTCTCAAACCGGAAATGGGTAAATACAACCCGGAACCCTTCATCTATTTAAATCAGTTGTTTGCCGCGGGGGAGGACCGACGGTCCCTTTTGCCCGGGGTGGAAGGATGGTTGCGAGCACGCATGTTCAGGCTGCCTAGCCCCATGATCGCCTGCACCATCCGCTGTGTGGCAGAGGAAATGCTGGCGGCGGGTCTGTTTAAAGAGGCAGCCCGCTGGGCTGGAGTGGGAGTGCGCCTGGCCAGGGTTCGTGAATGGGGCGCTATTGAGGCGTTATTTTATAGCCACCGGGCTGTGGCCTTGCTCAAACTGGGACGATCCGGCGCGGCGGAGGTCTGCAGGCGGCGAGCTTCAGAAATGGCTGATCCGATTGATCGGTGGGTTCCAGCTTGGCTGGCCCGGGTCGACGGTTTAATGGCCTTACGGCAAGGCGACAAGGCAGCATCTAAACGGCACCTGACGCGGAGCAGGCGCCTTTTTCTACAGAACGGCAGCCGCTACGATGCCCGGCAGGTGGAAAATGACCTGAAGAGGATTTAAAATAAAAAGAATATCAACAAAAAATGTCAACAAATACGAATAAACCCCTGGGAACATCCAAAAGGCGGGGCCTGCTTTTTTTATGCTTTTTAACGATTTTTAAACGATACATTGATATCTTAAAGGCATAATTGGCTGTATTACTTTTCCAGATGAGGTCGTACTTGCCGGTAATGAGAGTGGGGGCTTATTATTTTAGCCATCCCTGATGTTCCCGTTCTGGCATCTCCCGGCGGGACTGGTCCATTGGCCGCAGGTAGTCCCACACCGTCGGCCGGAACTGAATCCGAAGCAGCAGGTATTTAATCACACGCATGTTCCAGGGAGCTGGATTGCCGCTGGTAGTTGTCGGCCTGATCACCAGTATGGGCGCCAGGAGGAGGTGATGACAATGAAAAGAGTATTGGTTTTTTTGATTGTGCTGTTCGTGGTTATGTTCTGCCTGGTAGCTGCCGGTTGCGGCGGGGGTGGGCAGCAAAATGCCGGGCAACAAGCCACAAAACAGCCGGCTGCGCAAGAAAAGGCCGGTCAGCCGGCAAAAGAAGGGTCGGTAGCCGAGTTGTTCGCAAAAGGTCAAAAGGCAAGAGGAATGTCTTATGAGTATGTTTTAACCGCTTCCGCCGGGGTGATGAAGGGGAAGGTGTGGCTGCAGGGCAACCGGATTAAGACGGACGCGACCGTTGCCGGAAAGCGAATGATCAGCTTTTTTGATGGGGACACAAATACCATTGTCACTTATTATCCGGACCAAAACAAAGCTGTTAAACTATCCGCTGATAAGCAGCCGAAAACGGTCCTGACCCCCGGTGAGTATACAGGCGGTGTTGACCCGGATAAGGTGAAAGTCCTGGAAACCGTTGACTATGAGGGCGTTCGTTGCCGGGTGGTGGCAGTCTCCGGGGCAGGCAACGGGGAAGAGGTGCGCATGTGGGTACGTGAGGACTACGGTCTGCCTGTGCGGGTAGAAGTCGCTTCCGCTGCCGGCGGAAAAACGGTAATGGAGTACAAGAATCTGCAGGTGGGGCCCCTGCCGCCTGATACTTTCGAGCTACCTTCAGGCATAGAAGTGATGGACATCAATAAGATGATGGAACAGCTTCCCTCACGCCCGCTGGGACCTGTGAAGCAGCCTTGAGGTTTTAAGCATCCGGAATTATTAAGGAAGAAAAATGAATATGATTTGGAATAAGGGAAAAAGTCATATGTGTTAATGCTGCAACAGAAGTGGTTTATAAATATATTTATTAAATAAGAAATAAGGAGAGTAAGGGCATGGGAAATCGTTTGTTTGCGGCGATTATCTTATTATCTGTACTGATCTCCGCAGTATTCTGTGGTTGCGGCGGGGAGAAAAAGGCCCCGTCTACCGGCGCGTCCGCCAGCAATCAGCAGGCAGCATCCGAACCTGCAAAATCTCAACCTTCCGCCAAGCCAAGCAACTCTTCCGAAGAGTGGATGCCATGGGCAGGTCCGAAAACACTGGGTCCCGAAAAACCTTTGCCTTCCATGTGGTGTCTGACTCTTACCCACTGTTACAAAGCGGGTTCCGGCTATGTGATCCAGGTTAACTCCAAAGGTGAATGGTATGATGCGACGGTCCGCAAAGAGGGCGGCCAACTAAAAGGTACGCTTACCGCCGACGAGTTAGCAAGTGTAAAAGAGGCTGCCGGCAAAATCAACTGGGATCAATTGCCTGAGAAATCCACAAAAGATTATGTTGATTACACCGCTGAAAAGAAAACTCCTGCCGGGCCTGTTGGTTTCGTTGGCTACATCATTGACTATTACCAAAACCAGACCAATGCAATTCCGAATTACAAAGGGAAACGGATATATGTGGATTTTAAGGTTGCCTGCGCCCCCGAAGCCAAAAACCTCATCGAAGCTATGAAACCATTGCTGGAAAAGTATATTCCCCCTCAGAAATGATCAGGTGTAATCAGTATACCGATCTATAATTTCGAGTAGTTTCGAAAACATTATGGGAGGGTTTTGCATGTATTGTCCCAAATGCGGAAGAGGTTTAGAAGATACGGCGAAATTTTGCCCGAATTGCGGAACACCCGCTGCACCCGGAGCATCACAGGCTGCCAGCGCCTCGACAGGTCTGCCGGAAAACCTGGCAGGATTGTTCTGTTATATCCTCGGTTGGCTCACCGGATTGGTTTTCTTTCTCATTGACAGGCGGTCTTTCGTGCGTTTTCATGCCATGCAGTCAATAATTACCTTCGGGTGCGTAACCATTCTCAATATCCTAATCAGCGCCCTGTCAGTGATAGGGTTCTGGTCTCTCTTTCACCTGCTGAACAATATCATCATGCTGATCGCCATGGTTGCCTGGGTCCTCTGCATGTTAAAGGCATACCAAGGCCAGCGCTATAAGCTTCCCTTCTTTGGCGATCTGGCCGAACGCTATGCGGGAACACAAACCCAAGTCGGGCAATAGGCGGAGGGGGGGACAAATGAAAAAATTGCTTGTCTTTGTATTGATAATGCTTCTGATGTTTGCTACTTTTACAATTTTTTTGATTCCGGCCCTGAGTGTTGCTCTCCCAGAAAGACTGGAAAACCAAGCCTTAAGCGCCAGACTGACCTGGACACCGCAGGAGCTTGTTCCCGGAAATAATGCCACTTTCACTCTATCTATCAAGAGTACAGCCGCATCAACCGTTTCCAACGTAAAGGTCAGGATATCAGGAAATTATTACCCGTTTACACCCGAAGAACTCGGAAAACAACCGGCGCTTGCCGATACCTTTGACCTCCTCCTGCCCCAATTGACAGATGCTGAACGCAACAAGCTAACAGCCTTCAATATAGAAAAAATCCTGCCCATACTGGCCGCGAACAGCCAGGAAAGTATCAGCCATACCTACAAGCTTCCTTCCACGAACCTGCTGCCTACACTTGTGGTGAGGGTGAAAATCGAAGGCCTCCCAGATAAAGAGGAAAAACGCTATATAATCCCCGTACAGGCTCCCGGGGTTAACGCAAAGATCTCATCATTCACCTCATCCAAGACGACCGGCCTTACAAAAGGCCAGACCCTTACCTTTTCCGCCACTGTTAAAAACCTATCTAAAAGCTTATTCCCCGGGGTCCTTGGCCTCTATGCCGGTGATGCCCTGCTGCTGGAAAAGCCGCTGCTGCTGTCGGGCAATCAATCTTCCGTTATCGGGGCCTCCTGGACTGTGCCGGGACCAGGAGCATATAACATCAAGGCCGTTTTCAACAAGGCTTTCCTGCCGGAATTTCTCCATAGCCTGGCGGATTCACCTTCTTCTTTGACTCTGACGGTCCCCGATCTTAAGCCCGACCTGACCATCACAAAGATCGAAACAGTCCCTGCCGGTGTGGTCCCGGGCTCGACTGCCAATATACAGGTTACTGTGCAAAACAAGGGGGGCACGAGCTGTCCTGCCGGAAGCAAATTAACACTGACGGCAGGCGGACAAAGTTCTGAGGCAAATCTTCCGGCCCTAAACAAAAATGCCAGCAAAACTGTCAACTTCAACAAATTTTTATTTCCTTCCACGGAGAACTTTGTTATATCTGCCAAGGTAAATCCCCCACCCGGCACAGTTGAATCCGATGAAAAAAACAACTTCCTGGAATACACCCCTAATCTCCTTTTCCCGGATCTGGCGATTACAAAATTGACCATGACCCCATCCAGCGCAGCGCCGGGAGCCCCGGTAAAAATAACTGCCAGTGTAAAAAACACCGGGGCCGGGCAGTGCCCCGCGGGGGGGGTATGTTGAACTCCTCTGCGCCAGCCGGGAGCCGGTGAGACTGATGCTCCCTGCCCTTGGTAAAAACTCTTACAAAGACCTGGTCTTTAACAATTATCCCCTGCCTTTGAATGCGGTTGATGCAATCACAGCGAAAGCTTACCCCCCGGAAGGGATTAAAGAAATCTCCACGGCTAACAATACCAGGACGCTAACGCCCAACCTGCTTTTGCCTTCCATCTCCATCGAATCTTTCACCGCTTCGGGGGCATGGCCTCAGGGGAAACCTGCCCTGGGCGACTGGATTATCCTCAAGACTACGGTCAAAAACACTTCCAACATCAAGGTTACAGGCCTGCCGGTCCATATCATCCGGGAAGGCCAGGTCATCAACACTGCCCTGTTAAATATTGATCCGAAAAAATCGGCTTCCGCCGAATTTGCCCTGACGGTACCCCCCCTCTCCCTGCCGGCAAACCAGAACTCTATCGTTTATACCGCGGTAGTTAACCCCGCCGGGGCAGGAGGGCCTCCGACCAGCCCCGCCGAACTCCGCAAGGATTTGAACCTGGAAATCCTAAAGACAGGGCAGGTGCTCGTCAGCATCCGGGATGAAGACGATAATCCCCTGGAAGGGTTCACGGTAACCTGCACCGGCCATAATTATTATCAGCAGATTGAAAACGGCGAAAGGACCATAGCTGTCTTTACCAACGTTCCGATCGGTTACCCCTTTACCGTTACGGCATCCAAACCCGGCTATAACGGCTATAACGGCCAGCATACCTTCAGCGGCACACTGATGAACAGCGATACCAGGTGCCAGCTCTATTTTACCAACACGGGCACTGTTTCCGTCTCGGCCAAAAGCCAGGCTACGGGCAACACCCTGTCCGGCGTGGGTGTGGAAGTGGTTGGACCCGGCATGTGGGATCTGACCACCCAGGGAAGACCGGCCACCTTTACCCTGCCCAGCGGGACTTATACTTTTAAGCTTACCAAGCGGGGCTATGCGCCGACGACTATAACAGGATCAGTCACTGCCGGACAGAACACCATTGTCACGGGCAGTCTCCCCTATACGAGTATCACTCACATCTCGGGCTATGTCTTAAACCAGCATGGCAACCCCATGCCCAACCAGCAGCTTAAAATCTATAAAGCCGTAGAGGACACCCAGGTAGCCTCCCTGCAGACCAACGCCAGCGGGTATTTCTCCATAGACCTGGACAACAGCGGGCTCTTCTATATGTACCTCAAGTCAACTTCAGGCAGCGCCAGCGGGCGGTCGGAACCCCAATGCTTCTGGCCGGGCCTGGATTACCGGGTTGACCTTATTGTAGCGCCGCCTCCGCCGCCGCCCCCCTCTTCCGGCTGGCATGAAACAGCGCGCAAGGGCTGTGCCCGGGCCCATGCCGCCAGTGTCCCCGATACCTTCTTTACCCAGGGTTGGGATGTCGATTCAGCTTTAGGCCTATTTGCCATTCGGATGAAATACAACAACCAGCAGTTCGACATCCGGGACATCCATATTGACCTTATCGGCGGACCGGCAGCCATTTATAATGTCCACACCACCTACAACCCAGGCAGCATACTGGGAGAAACCGGTGCCGCCGCCGCTCAGTCCCTGGCCCCCACCATGAGTGACAGCGCGGCCGACTTCCTCTCCTTCCTCATCGAGATGAGTGCTCCGGGTATAGACTTAAATGCCACCGGGTCACTGGGCCGGACCATCGCCTGCCTGGACCGGCTGGAAGTTATCGACCGCGACACCGGAGAGGTCCTCTGGTATTCCAACAACGGGTTTAACACTATGGACAGCGGTTACAACTGGCAGGGGAAGAGCTATAATGTCCCGGACCTCCCCTGGTCCAAGTCCGTTATCCGCGCCTATTTGTACCTGGATGGCAGCGACATGCTGGGACCGAACAGCGACCGCTGCAAGATGGTCAGCTGGGATGTGGCCAGGGGGAAACTGCGTTACTTCAATGCTCCACGCAACCATCCCCGGTTTAACATTAACGATTAATGT
Organism: Peptococcaceae bacterium; assembly: GCA_024655825.1. NCBI lineage: Bacteria > Bacillati > Bacillota > Clostridia > Eubacteriales > Peptococcaceae > Peptococcaceae bacterium. Next base: position 65,844 of record JANLFJ010000002.1, read on the forward strand.
CCAGAGGCGTGCATTATAAAAGAACCAAGCCTTTAATCCGGCCTGGTTCTTTTTTTTAGGTCCATAAAAGACTTCCCGACGGTCAAGTTAAAGGCAAGCCAAAAGCCTGGCAACTGTATCGGCCAATAGCTCGGCGGGGGCTTGTCCGACAAATTCTGCATTTCTGGCCGAATAGTCTACGGCGCGGATTTGCTCTACCATGATGTATCCCTTGACCTGATCGTGTCCGCTTTTTATACCATGCAGCGCCTACCGGGATAGTCAATTTCAATCTCCAATAATGCAGAACTTAAAGACTTGCCGTGGGTGTCCAGGGCTAAAGACGACGTGACGCCGCCGGCCAGTGAATCTTCAAGGACAAAATTGAAAGCGCAGATGTTGGGGAGTTCGTATCTAGTGATCCGGCCTTTAACCATGGGGCCAAAATGTTCCTTGACCACAGCAGGAGTGACGGTTTTGGCCAGCAGCTCATAATCTGCTTCATCATAAGGTATCAACGAGATGTTGGCGGCATTACCCTTATCGCCGGCCCTGGCATGCGCTATTTCCCACAATTTTATCCTGCTCATCCTTCATTCACCTCTTTGACCACCACTCGGCTTGCTACCGATTCCCGGGGGATAAAGGCTGAAACAATCGCAATTATTTCACTGACATGCTTTCTTGCCCCTCCACCGCCAGCCGGCCCGTTGGTATACAATGTTTCCACTTCATTACCGATTAAAATAGCCTCCTCGCGGGTATCCGTTTTAGCCGCCACCCGCAGCCTTACTTCATAAGGCTTGCCGCTCGCCTTCCCGTCTGCTACCGCCCCATGCAGCGCGTCAACCCCGATCAGGTCATACCTGATTTCCCGGTAAGTCGCTCCGACAGCTTCCAACCTCTCTTTCACAATCTGCGCAGCCAACCTGCCTCTTTCTACAGCGCCGCTCCCAGCATAGCTTATCTCGCCCTCGCCAATATAACCCTGATGATAGCCGATGCTCACTTTCAGTGTAGGGGGACGCCTCCGGCCATCCCCCCCCGTTACGAGCACCTTGTCAGGCCCGATCTGTTTGAACCCTACCTTGGTAAAATCAGCCGTTACATCAGGCGTAAGATAGGCGGCAGGGTCTCCAATTTCATACAAGAGTTGTTCCTTGCACGTGGAAACATTGACAATCCCCCCTGCTCCAGGCAGCTTGGTAATAATGCCGTCGCCATTTCCAGCAATGCAAGCTATTGGAAATCCCAGCCGGCCCAAACCAGGGACATCTTTTTTACCGGGTTCGGCATAATAACCGCCGGTAACCTGGCCGGCGCATTCCATCAGGTGCCCAATCACCGTACCTTTGCCCAGCAAAGTCCAGTTGTCTAAGCTCCAGCCGAACTCGTAAATCATTGGTGCCAAAAACAGGGAAGGATCGGCAACCCGTCCGGTGATAACAACATCCGCCCCGGTTTCCAAAGCCGGTATAATGCTTTCCGCTCCTAGATACGCATTGGCCGAAACAAACGAACCCAGCGACTGGTTCAATTTTTGGCCGGTCTCTACCAGACAGGGATTAATTTCGCCAATAATCCCGGAAACATCGTCGCCAATGACCGCCGCAATTTTCATTTTATCCAGGCCGTGTTTTCTGGCTATTTCTCTTGTCTTTTCCAGGGCCGCCAGAGGATTGGCAGCGCCCATGTTTGTTATGATTTTAATTTTGTTCTGGTAACAGACCGGCAGAATTTTATCCAGACGGTAAGCGAGCAGGCTGTCATATCCCGCGCTAGGGTCGCGCAATTTCCGTAACTGGGCAAGGGCAATCGTTCTTTCAGCCAGGCATTCAAATACGATATAATCCAGATTCCCATGTTTGGCAAGTTCTATCGCTGGTTCTACGCGGTCTCCGGCATAACCGGCGCCAGTGCCGATGACAAGCGTGTCATTTTTCATGTCGTCCTCCCCTATCCGTCTCGAAGTCAACCAACTGGTATTGTTAACATGCCTAAATTCGGAATGCTCCTGTCAATAAAGCTACCACCGTCATGAGGACCGTTATGACAAATGCATACGGTATGGTGAATTTTTGATGGTCCCCGAGGTCCACCCCGGCCAAACCGATCAGCAAAAAGGTGGAAGCCGTCAACGGGCTGACGGGGAAACCTGTGGTCATTTGTCCTAAAATCGCGGCGCGCGCAACTTCTATCCCCGGAATGCCCATCGCATCTGAGGCTGAGGCCAGTACCGGCAGAACGCCGAAATAGTATGAATCTGGATCAAACAGCAGGCTTGCCGGCATTGAAGTTAGAGCAGTCAGCACCGGAAAATGGGCGCCCAGGCCCTTGGGGATCACTGCCACCAGGCTGGTGGCCATAGCCTTAAGCATGCCAGACTTGCTTAACACTCCGGTGAATATGCCGGCGGCGAATATTATGGCCACCATGAGAATGGCCGTTTTGCCTTGCGCCACAATACGTTCCTGCTGAGCCTTGACATTGGGATAGTTGACGACCAGCGCAATAACCAGCGCCACCATGAACACAACCGGCAACGGCAGCAGCCCTTTGACCAGCGCAATGATTGACGCTGCCGTCAACAGCAGGTTGAACCACACCAGCCGCGGCCGCTTGAGGCTGGCGTCGCTATCTTCGTTGCTCAATGACGCCTGCACCGGGCCAGCGCTTTTGTCAACCCCCAGACGGGCCTTTTCTCTTTTACCCAACCAGTAGCTTATTGCCAGAACGCCGGCCAGGCCGGATAACAGCGCCGGTATGACGGGGTTAAACAGCTCCGACATGTTTAACTGCAACGAAGTCGCCGCTCTAAGGGTCGGGCCTCCCCAGGGAAGCATGTTCATGGTCCCCGCCGCCAAAGCCACAGTGCAGGCTAAAACTTTACGATCAATGCCCAGCCGGTCATAAATAGGCAATACGGCCGGAACGGCAATCAAGAAGGTCGAGGCCCCGGACCCGTCAAGGTGGGCAAGCATCCCAATCAGCGCTGTTCCTATTACAACTTTGACCGGGTCCCCGCCGCCGAACTGGACAATTTTTTTGATTATGGGGTCAAACATTCCGGCGTCGTTCATCAGCCCGAAATATAGAATCGCGAAGGTAAGCATAACGCCGGTTGGGGCTACGCTTTTAATTCCTTCCAGGGCAAACGTTCCGACTTTCGGCGCAAAGCCGGCCAGCACCCCGAACAGCAACGGGACTGCAATCAGGGCCACTATTACCGAAGTGCGCTTGGTCATCACCAGGAACAATAAAACCGCTATACTGCAGAACCCAAAAAAGGCCAGCATAAAATTTACCCCCTGTTCAAATTGTTTTCTCCGCGCGGTCAAAAATAGAATAGTAGCAAAATCCATGCCAATAGGGAAAAAATAAAAAGCATTATCCAATGCTTATTTTTGTCCTGGGATGTCTTGATTTTTACTTAAATATATATAACTATGATAACTATGCGTTTATCATAGTTGAGAATATAGAACGCGGTCCGCTGTCGATTTCTGTAATTGAATAAACCTATATCACACCTGGCTATTGTTTTTCAAAATTGATAAAACAGGCAAGTTTTTATCAATTATGAGAAGCCAATAATCTAATTCAGCACCGCAATCCGTATGTTTATTGAGATAACTTGCGGTACAATGTGGCCATAGATATGCCAAGCACCCGGCAAGCCTTCTTTTTGCCTTCCACGGAGTTTTCATAGTTCTGTAGCACGCTTTTTATAACTTCCTGTTCGTATTTTTTTATTTTGGCCTCCAGCGCATCCTCCGGTGCACCAATTTCCAGGCACCCCGCGGGCTTGTGGCCCATTATTGTTTTCCGGATGCGCTCCGGCAAATGCTCAAGCTTAATTTCGCGGTCTTCCGCCGCCATGTTGCAGGCATATTCAATTGCGTTCTTCAACTCCCTTATGTTTCCAGGCCAGTCATAGTCCATAAACGCCGCCTTTACTTCCTCGGAAAATCTTACATTTGCCGTTTTGTTTTTATCATACTGGCCAGCGAAAAATTCGGCCAATAGCAAAATGTCTCTTTTCCTCTCGCGCAACGGCGGCAGGTTTATTGAAAAGACATTGAGCCGGTAATACAAGTCCTGCCTAAACCGGCCGCTGTTTACCATGCTTTCCACGTTCTGGTTTGTGGCCGCAATAACCCGGATGTCTATCTTTTGCTCCGCCAGTTCGCCGATTCGCCTTACTTTCTGTTCCTGCAAAACCCGCAATATCTTGGCCTGTAACTCCAGGTCCATATCTCCAATCTCATCAAGGAAAAGAGTGCCCCTATCCGCAAGTTGGAAAAGCCCTATTTTACCGCCTTTTTTCGATCCGGTAAACGCGCCTTCGGCATACCCAAACATTTCGCTCTCCAATAGCACGGCGGGAATAGCCGCACAGTTCACCGCCACAAAATAGCCGTCTTTTCTTGGGCTGGAATTGTGAATGCTTTGAGCCAGCAGCTCTTTTCCAGTCCCGCTTTCGCCCGTCAGTATTATATTGGAATTGCTTTGCGCCGCTTTTTTTGCCAGTTCGACAGTTTCTTTAAAATTGGGGCTGTCACCGATAAGTTGGTCGAATGTGAAATGGGCGCGGAAAATATCTTTCATGGTCCCTTGAAGGTTCTTTAACCCGCTCTGGGCCTTTTTCAATTCCTCAGACAAGGCCTTAACTTCGGTGATGTCTTTTACAATCGATACCCCTCCGATTATTTCACCGTTAACTATAATCGGGGCCATGTCTACAACATACTCCACCGTCCCCACCTTGCGGTAAACGCCGGAAAGAGGTTTTCCGGACTCAATAACCGACGGCAGCACCGCTCCCGGCCGCACTTCAGCCACCGGCTTGCCGATTACTTCTTCTGCTTTCATGCCTATAATCCTTAGGTATTCCGGATTAACATACTGTATGACGCCCATTTTATCGGCTATGAGAAGACCGTCGCCGATTGCATTGAAAACATCAATCGACCATTCCTTCAACGTTTCGGGTTCGAGCAATGATTTTTGAGCCATTCGCCTCTCTCCTTTGCGGAGCGCCTCCTCGATTGCGTGGTGTCAATATTTGCCTTAATTTTATGTTTATTATCTCAATTAAATTATACCATCATTATTATGCTAAAAAAATTGCCGTTAATTGCCGGTACTAATTCTTGGACACCGAGGAATAATACAGTTAGTCGAATCACGGCGAGGGGTAATAATTGTGGAGAAAATAAAGGACAGGGTCGTTTTGGGGGTCGTGGCGGGGTTGGCGGGCAACGCAATAAAAACGACGATAGATATGGCTTCGGTGCGGGCCAAAATATCCCAGCGCTCCTTCCGTCAAACCGCGGCGGGCGTGTGGGTTTCAAACCGCAAGGAAGCCAACAGCATAAAAGGTCAACTCCTGGGCGGACTGCTTGATTTTGGGATGGGCATCCTGGGGGGTATTGGAATGGCCTACCACCTGTCGCTGACAGGGAAAGACCACGCCGCGCTAAAAGGGATAGTCTCAGGAATAGCAATGGGCTCAGCCATAACTTATTTTATTGGCTGTACGCCCAACAACCAGCTCCGCCCGACAGACGCAACCAGCAACCTGTCGTACATGTTGAGCCACGCCGCCTACGGGCTAGTGGCAGCCGCTGTGGCGGCAGCCCTGGGAGACCCATCGTTGTTTGGCGCCAGCCGGCAGGATGAAGGTCAATAATTCATCACCAGCAACTCGTCAATCTCGCCGCGTTTGTCAGCCCGGGAGTTGACCGGTCTCTTCGCTTTTATCACCACAGTTTTATAGCTTTTGTAAAGATCTTTAATAAACTCGGTGGCCGAGTTGGAAAGAATGAATTTTACTCCTCGCTCGTGGAGCTTGTCGCACGCTCTTTTCAGCCTCTTTTGCTCCTCCCGGTCGAACCCGCCCCGGTCGTATCCCGTGAAGCTGGCGGTATCCGAAACCGGGTCATACGGCGGGTCGAGATACACAAAGTCGCCGCACTTCACGTTATTTAACGCTTCTTCAAAATCAAGACTGGTGAAGGTGATGCGCGCCCAGTTGAAGTAATCGCTCACCGCCCTTAAGACGGCCTCGTTGACTATGTTCGGCCGCGCGTACCCGCCGAACGGGGTGTTGAACTCCCCGGCCTTGTTGACCCTGAACAGCCCGTTGTAGCAAGTCTTGTTGAGGTAAATGACCCGCGAGGCCCGCTGGATGGCGGTCAGTCTCTCGTACTGTTCGCGGTCGCGGTCCTGTTCCCTGACCCGGTAATAATACGCTTCCTCGTTTTTGTGCTTTTTCAGGTCAATGATCAGTTCCTCCACGCTATCTTTTATCACCTGATACACGTTTATAAGTTCGCTGTTGATGTCATTGACCGCTGCCTCCGGGGGCTTAAGCTCAAACAGCAGGGCGCCGCCGCCCAGGAAAGGTTCGTGATAAACCGAAAAAGATTTGGGAACGTGCATTTTGATGTGTTTTAAGACCTGCCGCTTCCCGCCGGCCCACTTCAATACCGGCGCCACCAGCTTGCTGCCAGCCATCTTGGGCCCCTCACACCCTTCGTTCCCGGCGTAAACCGCGCCTGTTAGTAGCGTCTCATGTCCTATATCGATTATATTTTACCTTGGGATCAAAGACAATCGGGGGCCGCCCCTTCTCCTCCATTTCTCCTGGCTACCAGCCCGGCCAGCAGGCAGGCAAAATAATAAATTGCCGCCGCTGACCCCAGCGTATACACCACAGCAGTGAATGCTCCCCGCAGGGGCCCGGTTGTCGCTGCTCCGGCCAGCGCCGCAGCAAACGGAGCATCAGACTGGCTATAAATAATAATGATATGGAAAACAACAAACATGTGCACCAGCGCACCGACGGCCAGACGCAGGCTAAACCTCCAATCGCGCAAGCGCCGTCTGTTCCCGGGAGCGCACAGCGCTTCCAGCAAAAAAAGCACGCCCAGGGTAACATAAAAGGTGACCAGCACGGTTACGGCGATGATTGCCGCCCCTTTCAACAAGGGAGCACTGTCAAGCCACCCACGCAGGCAAATAAAGGCTTCTTGCCCTGCGGGCGGCAGCATCGCAGGGATCAGGCACCATCCCCAAAAGACGCCCAGCAGGATAAAGAAAACCAGATTAACAATCAATAATTTGAGTATCGGCATCAAATGGCAAAAGGGTTATCCCAAAGAGTCAATTTTTGTCCCAAACCCAAGTCCAGGGCCTTCTGATAAACCTTGCTAGCCAGCGCAACATCTTCTATACCCATCCCTACCGTATTAAAATATATTTTCTCATCCCGGTTTTCACGCCCCGGCCTGGCTCCTGCCGCAATCATGCCGATTTCCGCGGTAATCGCGCTGTCATTAATAAGGCCTGCATTATACATGAGGGCAAGGCTCTCCACTCCCCTGTGCTTGATCTCTGCCCAATCATCAACAATTATTTTATCCATCTTCAAAATAGTCTCGAATTCGCACTCGTGGCTGCCGACATGGGAATAAAAAACTCCTTTTTCTATCCAGGACGGTTTAATAACCGGCTCTTTTGTCACCGTGGCCGTGACAAAGACATCAGCGCCGGCGACAGCGTCAAGAGCCCATTCAACTGCCTCAATTTTTTTGCCGGTCCATTCCCCCATCTCCCTGGCAAACGCAGAAGCCCTGTTTTTATCCAGATCGAAGATGCGGACTTCCTCTATTTCAGGGAGCACATAACAAAGCGCCAGCAGCTGCGTCCTGTTCTGGACACCTGCTCCTATCAATCCAACCGTTTTCGAATCCGGGCGGGCCAGGTATTTCGCCGCAACTCCCGTGTTCGCCCCGGTACGCGACGCGCTGATTACCGTCCCGTCCATAACAGCGATGGGAACCAGTGTTTCAGGATCGTTCAGGATGATAATGGCTGAAGCCCTGGGCAGTTTATGCCAAAAAGGGTTCCGGGGCGAACTGGCTATCCATTTGATCCCGACGGCGCCGATGTTTCCACCCACCCAGCCGGGCATTGCGTTAATCCTGCCGCGGCTGGATTCGCTTTCAACATCTCCCCAGCGGAGAACGCATTTGGGAGGCAGTACGTATTCTCTGCGGTAGTGCAGTTTGAAGACCTCTTCCATTGTCGGGACCGCTACGCTCATATCCAGCGCCCCGGCCGCCTTCACATCTTCCTGCGAAAGATAAAGCATCTCTGCTTTCAAGTTCGTGACCTCCTTTGTTCCTTGATTACAGCCATTAATCAGCATACGGCCAGCCTGAGTTCCTCCACGGTCATCCCTCTAATTCCCATTTTCTCCAACGTCCTCCCCAGCTTCCTGTACGGCGTGCCGTGCATCAATTCCGCAAGCCGGATTACACAGTCCATAACCGGTGTGTCCACACCCGCCAGCCTTCCCAGTTCGGCAAGAGGAACGAGACTCATCGGAACGTCTTCGGTTATATAACGGGTTCTAAGGTCTCCAGGGGCTTTAATCCCTGAATACACGGCGTTTTGCCTGATGGCTTCATACAAATTGTTCCCCTTTGTCCCGTAGACAGCCTCAATCCATTCCACTGCCGATAAGGTAGGCACGTTCAAAGCTCTGGCAATCCTGACCCTCTCATCGTCCAGGGCTTCCAGGACCCTTGCCACGGAGGGCGAAATGCCCCCGTGATAATACTCGAAGACCCCCTTTTCTTCTTCGATGCGGGCGGCGTTCAGGATGGTCGGGGCGGGATGAAAAACAGCCCCGATGTTCAACAAACTTGTTTCCAATACGCTCCCCGCTGCTTTGAAACACCCCGGCAAGGCCTCATCCAGCAAGGCCCGCACGTTCCCGATCTCTGCGGCCGGAAGCGAAGAGACGGCAACCTCCTTTTTAATCCCGTAAATGGTCACTTCCGTTTCTCCTGTGGCCCTGCTGGCATACAGCAGGGTTTGGGCTTCCGCAATAACCGCTTTTAAATCGGAACGCAGCTGCCTCAATACTTCGCGGCATTCCAGTGCTCCGCCGGTCCTACCGGGGTGAAGAACGACAACCTGGTTTTCCTGTAACAGGCAGCAGAGCTGCTGCATAATCTCCCGGTGAGCAAAAGCCGGAGTCACCACCATAATAAGCCTGGCCCCGGATACGACCTCCTCCATTTCCGGGCTGGCTGATTCCACCGGAGTGAAACCATCCCCCAGAACCCCTTTCCTGTTTATCCCGCCTGCTTCCCGTATGCCGGATAATGCCTGCTCGTACTTGTCATAAACAGAGACGCGGTGCCCGTTTAACGCAAGGTGAACGGCCATGGCCCGGCCGCCGTTGCCTGCGCCCAAAACCGCTGTTTTCATTTGGTCACCCCCGTTTTAAGCAAATCCTTGTCTTTGCCGCGCGCCCTGTACAGCTGCACCAGTAAAACGGCGGCAATTATCGCCAGACCGATCACATCCGAAACCACCCCCGGTTTGATCAGGACCAGGGCGGCAATGAGCAGCAGCAAGCGCGCCGGCCCGTTAATTCTTTGAAAATTGTAGCCCTGAAGGCTCCAGGAAAGGGAAAACACCCCGATTACAGCAGTCAATATCACGCCCAACGTCTTGATGACCGTTGTATTTACTAAAAGCATCGCTGGAGAAAGCACAAAGATAAAAGGCATAAGAAAAGCCGTAGAGGTCAATTTCAAACCGTTGAGGGCGGTTTTAACCGGGTCTGCTTTGGCAATGGCCGCCGCCAGGTAGGAACTCAAGGCCACCGGCGGCGTAACCGCAGCGAAACATCCGTAATAGAAAATGAACAAATGCGCAGCTATCACCATCACGCCCATTTTTACCAGGGCCGGTGCCACAATGGCTCCCAGGATAATATAAAGAGCGGTGGTGGGCATGCCCATGGACATCATTATCGCCGCCAGCATGGTCAGAAAAAGCGCTGCGTAAAGATTGCCCCCGGACAGGGTTATGATAAGATCGGCGAATTTTAATCCCAGTCCCGTAAGGGTTACGGAACCGACAATCAGCCCGGCAACGGCGCAGGCCGCTATAACGCTCAAGGCCCCCCTGGCGCCCCTGTCCAGGGCTTCCAGGGTTTTTTTAAGGTTAAGCCTGGTTTCTTTCTTAAACATGCTCGTCACTATGACTATGACCACCGCAAAAAAAGAGGCTTTTATAGGAGAGTATCCCCTAATGAGCATATAAAAAATGCTGAGAGGGGCCAGGAGCAAAAAAGCCCCGTTTTTAAGCGTTTTCCAAAAATCCGGCAGCTGGTCTTTTTTCAATCCGGCCAGCCCCTGCCTGGCAGCTTCCAGATCCACCATTACAAAGACCGCCAGGTAATAAAGAAGCGCGGGAAGTGCGGCGTTTATAATCAGCTTCCCGTAAGGCACGCCTGTCATTTCCGCCATAATAAAGGCTGCGGCGCCCATAATCGGCGGCATGATCTGGCCACCGGACGAAGCCGCAGCTTCTACCCCGCCGGCAAATTCAGGCCTGTACCCCACGCTCTTCATGAGCGGGATGGTGAATGTGCCTGTTCCCGCCACGTTGGCGAAAGAGCTTCCCGAAATCATGCCCATTAAACCGCTGCCCACCACGGCAGCCTTGGCAGGGCCTCCGCGGTAACGACCGGTTATAGAAAAAGCCAGGTCGATAAACGATTGGGCCCCGCCGGTCACTCCCAAAAACGACCCGAGCAGGATAAAGATGATCACATATGTGGCCGTGACATAAATGGCAACTCCAAATATTCCTTCGCCGGTCAGGTACATGTGTTCAATAATCCTGGTAAGCTCATATCCTTTGTGTCCAAAATCCCCCGGTAAAAACTGTCCGAACACGGCATAACCAAGGAAGACAAGCGCAACGATCACCAGCGGCCAGCCCATTGTACGGCGGGTTGCTTCCAGCGTCAGGAGAATGGCGGCCCCTCCGAACATAATATCCACAGAATTTGGAGCTCCCAGGCGATATACCAAATCCCAGTAAAATATAACGATATAAAGCCCAACAGCCGCTCCCAGGACTGTAAAAACCATGTCATACCAGGGGAAACGATTTCTGTCCTTCTTCCTGGCCGGATAGATGATAAAGGTAAGAGCAAGGGCAAATGCCAGGTGTATCGCTTTGTGCTGCGGTTGGGGAAGCATATAGAACCCCGCTGATACCAGGTGGTACAAGGACATGCAGACAGCAGCGGCGGTGGTTATCTTGGCCAGAGGACCCTTTAAGATGCGTGTTACTTCGAATTTTTCATTCAATATTTTAATTTTCTCTTCAGGACTGAGTTCAATTTTTTCCTTTTTCCTGAAAAACATCGGTGTTCCCCCTTAATATCCTGTATAACCAGGGCTCCTTATCGATATGGATTTTTAAAAGTTGACCGTCAGGGACGAATTCGTCCAGCGTTATTTCCTTTTCTTTAACCATGAGTCTTGGTTCGGCCAGGTAACTGACGCGAAAAAACAGTGCGTTCAGCCTGCGGTTGATGTTTTCCATGACCATAAATCCTTCGGTAAAGGTCACGGGGCCCTGCAGGGTTGACGGCATACCCCAGCCCAGGTCCTGCAAAGACGTTTTCGTCACAACAAGGCTCCCGTCCGGTTCCACGCGGTAGAACTCATAAACCGGCGTCCTCTGCACGGAATGGCGGATCATGGTGTAAAACTCAAAGCCGGGTTCAACTCCGCAAGAAAACATCAGTTTTCCAGAATCGGCATCCTCAATTTTAAAAACAAGAAAAGAGGGCCTGCAGGCAAGGTACAAAAGCAGGATTAATACAGCGATACCAGCGCGAAATAAATTGCGGCGCTCGTTCATCACAAGGCCCCCCCTTTCTCAGCTTGGTTTAGCGCTATTTAAGCAGCCCTTTTTCTTTATAAAACTTTTCGGCGCCGGGGTGAAGCGGGATAGACATGCCCTTGAGCGCGGTGTCAAGCGTGACGTTTTTACCCTGGGCATGAGCGCTTTTGATTTCATCCAGGTGTGAGAAAATGGCTTTTGTTATCTGATAAACCATTTCCGCGTCCATATCCTTGTGGGTCGTCAGGAGAGCAGGACTGGCCACCGTCGTAATATCTTTGTTGACGCCTTTGTAGGTCCCTTCCGGGATAGTGACCACCGTGAGATCCGGGTTGTCTGCGGCGATCTTTTTAAAAGCTTCCGGATCAATGGATAAAAGGTTTATTTCCAGCGTCGCGGAAGCATCAACCACCGCCGAAGTCGGGATTCCGGAACCGACTATGGCGCAGTCAACCAGGCGGTCCTTCAGGGCTGTCACCCCTTCGCCGAAGGAAAGGAACTGGGGTTTTATGTCTTCATAATCGATCCCGTGGGCCGTAAGCAGCAGTTTGGCCGTGCGTTCCGTCCCGCTGCCCGGCGCCCCAACCACCACGCGCTTGCCTTTCAGGTCGTAGATGGTCTGCAGCCCGGAGCTTTTTAACACCACGAACTGGAATGTTTCCGGGTAGAGGGAAGTAATCCCGCGAATGTTGTCAATGGGTTTTTCAAAGGGAGCTTCTCCCTTGAAGGCCGAAAGCGTAGTATTCGCGGCTCCCATGATGAAGTCGACTTTCTTTTCCGCAATCATTTTCAGGTTGGCCACGGAAGCTCCGGTCGACTCCGCAGTCGCCTCGACCCCCGGCACATACTTAGTAATGATGGCCGTAATAGCCGCCCCGATGGGATAATAAGTTCCCGCGGTCCCCCCGGTGGCGATCGAAACCTTCTTGGCTGGTGCGGGCGTCTCCTTCTTGGCCTCTTTGCTTGTCCCGCAGGCCGATAGGAACGCCAGGCACACGCTGATTGCTAACCCAAGGGCAACCAGTTTCCTTTTGTTCATTTTTTTACCTCCTTTGTTAATCCAGACCACGTTTGAACGCTGGTCCGCTTTTTAATTTCCATTTGTAATTGCAAGGAATGTGCCATTTTTAGTAATGACAAAAAAACCCGCAAAAGAGCCTCTCTTTCACAGGTTGTAAACACAAGTGTGCAATTTTTGCAAGCTTTTCGTTTCCTTGTATGAATTTTTTGCATAACGGCATGTCCTTACACGCCGTATTCCCTGATTTTATAATGTAAGCCTCTTTCACTTATTCCGAGCATTTCCGCAGTTCTCCGCTTGTTCCCGCCGCACGCCTCAAGGGTTTTTTGGATCAGCTTCATCTCTACATCGCGCAGCGTCTCCCCGACCCGGACCGTGAAAAAAGGGCCGCTTGCTTGCGCGTGGAACGCCGATTTCCTCAGGTGAGGCGGCAGGTCCCCGCAAGTAATGGTTGGGCCGGAACTTAAAGCCACCGCCCTTTCTATAATGTTTTCCAGTTCCCGCACGTTTCCCCTGTAATCATAATTTTCCAGCATCTCCAGGGCATCCTTTTCAATGCTGGCGATCTTCTTTCGGAAAGCGCCGCCGTATTGATTAATGAATTTGTCGACAAGCAGGGGGATGTCTTCCCGTCTTTCCCTAAGCGGCGGCAGTTTTATATGAATGACGTTGATGCGGTAAAAAAGGTCAGGCCGGAACGTCCCCTTTTCTATTTCCGCTTCAAGGTCCTTGTTGGTTGCCGATATCAACCGGACATCGATCTTGCGCCTGTTATTGGAACCAAGCGGCGTAATCTCTTTATCCTGTAAAACGCGCAGCACTTTCGACTGCAGGTTGTAATCCATATCTCCTATCTCATCGAGAAAAATCGTCCCCTTGTCCGCCAGCTCAAATTTGCCCGCTTTTCTGTTTGCCGCTCCGGTAAAAGCGCCTTTTTCATATCCGAAAAGCTCGCTTTCCAGAAGGGCGGAAGGTATGGCCGCGCAATTGACCACTTCGAAATGGTGCTCGCCTCTTCTCCCCAGGTAATGAAGGGCCTTGGCGACCAGCTCTTTGCCCGTCCCGCTTTCCCCGGTGATCAAGACGTTGGAATCAATGTCTTTTATTTTTTCAATAAGTTCAAACACCTGCCTCATGCTCTGGGATTTGCCAATAATATTAGCCAGGCTGTATTTCTGCTTGACCTCTTTGTTCAAATAATTCAGTTCGGTATTCAGGCGCCTGTATTCAAGCGCTTTTTGCGTCAGAACCTTCAGTTCTTCAATTTCAATGGGTTTTGTCAGGTAGTAATAAGCGCCTTCTTTTATCGCTTCCACGGTGGACTTTATACTCCCAAACGCCGTCATGATAATTACCGGCGTATCTTTATAACCGTCGCAAATCCGGCGCAACAAATCAAGACCGTTCTCCGGCCCGAGCTTCAGATCAAGCAGGACAAGGTCGATTTCGTTTGCGTTCAGGATCTCCAGGGCCTCCTTCGACCCTCTCGCCGTGAAAACAGAGTAGTCACGGTTCAACGCATATTTTAATGATGAACAAATGGCTTTTTCATCATCGACGACCAGTATGCTATTCATCTGCATCATCCTTTTTCTCCCGGGGCAAGATGACCGTCACTCTTGTACCCTCGTTTTCTTGGCTGTCAATACTGATCTCGCCGCCGTGTTCCTTGACCAGCTGGTAACATATGGAGAGGCCCAGCCCCGTTCCATCCTTTTTCAACGAAAAAAAAGGGTCCATCACTTTGTCCAGCAATTGGGCAGGTATTCCCTTGCCCGAATCGCTCACCTCAATTACTGTCTTCATCTCGGCTTCAGATGCTTTGAGGCTGATCTTGCCTCTGGATTCAACGGCCTGGATCGCGTTCAGCATCAGGTTGATGATGATCTGCTTGAACTGCTGCCTGTCGGCATAAGCCAGGACGTTCTCGCCCGCTTCCACCTTTATCTCGATTCCCTTTTCAAGGCACTCATTGTGGAAAAGAGAAAGAACCTCCAGGAGGAATAATTTTACCGGGATCATTTCCTTATTGGCTTTGCGCGGCCGCGCGTAATCGAGCAGGTCCGTGGCCAGGCGGTTCAACCGGTCCAGTTCCTGCGGGACATATTCCAGCATTTCTTTTTGAAAGCTGCGGTCCTCCAGACGGGAGGGGAGCAGTTTGACAAACGTTTTAACAGCCATCAGCGGGTTGCGGATCTCATGGGCAATTGCAGCCACCAGCTGCCCGAGGGCTTGCATCTTATCTTTTTGTCGCAGGGTTTCCTGCAGCCTTCTTTCGCCGGTAACATCCCGGAAACTGATAATGGCCCCGTTTATGGCATCAGAACCTGCGCGCAAAGGAAACAGGCTATAACTTATGACCTTGTCCTCGCCGTTGGTGCGCATGGTTTTCTCCTGGTTGAAAAATGTTTCACCGTTTTCAAGCACCAGGCGCAGCTTTTCCATATCAATAAACCTGTCCAGGGGCAAGTCCCGGATGTTGGCCCCAACCACCTCCATATCCTTTTCCGTTTTCAACTGGCGCCAGGAATGGGTATTGCAAAAACTCACCATCCCGTCGCGTCTAACGGTCATCACGCCCTGAAAGACGCTTTCCAGGATTTGAATTTTAAAACCGTGTTCCTTGTTTATTCTTTCATTCTGCTCCTGGAGCATCCTGTTAGCATCGGCGAGTTCCTGGGTTCGTTTTCTTACTTCTTGTTTAAGAAGCTGGTTCCACCTCAAAACAACAAGCACAAGCAGTCCGGCGCCGCCCAGGACGAAAAACAGCCGGCGCATGACGTTTCCCCATATCTCACCGGGAGTCTGAATGATTTCGCCAAACCATTTTTTGTATATTTTATCGTAGGTCCCATTGGCTTTTATCTGTTTCAGCCCCCTGTTAAAAACCTCCAAAAACTCCGTATTACCCTTTTTAACAGCCAGAGAATACTTGGCAGGCTCTATTTCGCCGCCGACAAGCTTGATGAAATTGGTCTGCTTCCATTTTTGAATAGTGTATAAGCCAACCATTTTATTGCCCACAAAGGCATCGACATTACCCATCATCAAAAGAAGGATGCCCTGCTGCTGGTTATCAACGTAATAAAGAGACTCCGGTGTTTTGTACCGGAGAAGAGCCGGGGGGACATTCCCTTTTTGGACGGCCACGCGCACGTGCTGCAAGTCTTCGATATCCGCTATGAAGTTGTTGTCGTGCCTGACAAAAATGCACCTGGAAATAGTAAGATAGGGTTCGGAAAAATCATACATCTTTTTTCGTTCATCAGTCTGTGTCATCCCCTGAATGGCGTCAATATCGCCCTTTTCAATGGATGCGGGTAGCATATACAAGGGCATGGGGTGAAGTTCTATATCCAAACCCGATTGAATAGCTATGGCGTGCATTATATCGACGTTAAACCCCTTATAGATACCGTTATCATTAACATATTCGTAAGGGGGGAGGTGATTGTCTCCTCCGACTTTTATGGAGCGCTGGGTAATCACCTCCGCGCCGGGCAGGGGTTCTGGTATTGCTGTAAAGAAAAGAAAAAGGCATAAGCCAAAAACATATTTTATATTTTTTTTTCGCAAAACAGACCCTCCCTTTTATTCAATATAATCATATCATGTTTAACAAACTAACCTCAACTTACTAATAACAGCTGATAGTGTCCCAATACTGTTGGAATTACCTCGTAAAACTCATAGAGGTAAAAAAGTCTCTCGAAATAACACAAATATTTGTCAAATTTTAGGAGTAAAAAAATAAAATGCATTTGGTCGAATTTCTGTAGCCAAACTACCTTGCATTATAAGGAGGCATTCTTCCAAATACCTATATTTTTCTCTCCACAGACAGGGCAGTTTTGGAGAGCCAGCGGCAATTCAAGGCCACATTCATCCAGCAATTCTGCATTCGTAAGAATTTCTGAAGTATGTCCATCTGCCGCGATTTTTCCATCTTTTATCACAATGGTTCTTTCGCAAAGCTCAAATACCATATCTAAATCATGGCTTGTAATGATTTTTGTATGTGTAAAGCTTTTAAGCAATTTTATGACCCGCCGCCTTGATTGGGGATCGAGTGCAGCGGTCGGTTCATCCATCACGAGAATATCAGGTTGCATCGAAAGCACAGAGGCAATGGCTGCAGCCCGCTTCTCACCTTCTGACAATTTGAAGGGAGCACGGTCTTTCAGATGAAGGATTCCCACCATCTCCAATGCTTGTATGACACGCTTTTCTACTTCTTTTTCATCCAGCTTGTAATTGCGCGGGCCAAAAGCCACATCATCATAGACCGTGGTCATGAACAACTGGTCATCCGGATCCTGAAAAACCATGCCGAGTCTTTGCCGGATCATGGAAAGTGTCTTTTTTGTCACTTGAACTTCACCCACCCGAACTTCTCCCTGGCAAGGAAAAAGAACACCTAATAACAGCATCAACAGCGTTGATTTTCCTGCGCCATTAGCACCAATGATTCCCACCGCCTCCCCGTGATGGATTCGGAAAGACAAACCATTTATGGCTTGGTGCCCATCGGGATAAGTGTAATGCACATCTATTACCTCTGTTATATGGTGACTCATCTTCCCACCCCTGTTATCAATGAACCTATCAACATCGGGATATTATAAATTCTTGCTACGGCAAAAAACATAACCCATCCTGCTAGATATATCCAATCGGAGGCTTTAATCTTTCGGCAGCTTTCTGTATTATATTCCCCCGCAAAACCTCTTAAGCACATCGCCTGATAAATACGCTGCGCCCTTGCAAATGTTTTTAGCAACAGTTGCCCTGCCAGAGATCCCCAAACGCCCGGGTGAATACCCTTTTGCTGAGGAGCCCGCAGGGAATAAGCACTTACTATCCGGGTAACCTCCACCATCAGCACCGAGATATATCGATATGTCAAAAGAAGCTGCAGGACAAACAAACGTGGGATTTTCAGCATCCTCAGAGCCGAGGCAAGGCTGTCCATCCCCGTGGTCGCAATAAGGATAAGCGCGGCTGTAACCGTGAATCCGCACTTTAAAAAGATGGAAAAAAAGGTGATCCACCCTCTCGAAAGGATGAACCCGCTAAGAATAAAGGCCTGGTGATCAAATAAAGGGTTTAATATACCTATACCAATGATAAAAGGTTCGACCAGTAGTATTCTTTTTAATATCGGTTTTATCGGAAGCTCCGCCAGTACCAACACCAGCAAAGGATAAAAAATAAGCGGAAATAATCCAATTATCTCATATCGATCAAAGGATACAACCACAGTCAGGTAAACGACTGTGGTCAAAAGTTTCACAAGTGGATGTATCCTGTGAATAATGGTTTCTTTCCGAGCTAGGTCGTCCAGAAGCCGTATATTATATAAGGAATTCGTGATGTTCGCCATATCAATAACCAAATCCTAACCAAAAGATATTAAGCATAGTTGTTGATACTGCCCCGGATATCTTCAAGCGGACACATCTTGCTTTCTTCTTTTGATCAGGCTGATAATAAACCCGGTAAGAGCTGCCAGCGCAAGCGTCATACCGCCGCCAACCAACCCTGAAAGGCTGGTGCCGCCACTCACGGCAGGCCAGGACTCTTGGCCTTCCCCGGTATTCTGTTCCTTCTCATTCTCAGGTGTTTTAAAACTATAATCGGGTAAAAAGGCGATCTTGCTTTGGATTTCAGAAAATACATGATGAATGCCATCTTTCGCTTCAAGCTCCTCTATTCCTGCGGTCTTGAACATAGACCATTCCAAACCATCAGGATTTGCTGAAGCAAACCACGAGAAGATTCCCCCTGTAATCACCGCAGCAATAGCAAGGCCAGTCAAAACTTTTTTTATGGAGAGGTTGCCCAGCGCTTTACCCAATGCAGCCTTCTCAATGATTTCCGGTTGCGCCTTCCAGACAAATGTTACAATAACTGCAGTGACAAGGCCTTCCACCACACCTATCGCCAAATGAATGGGTTGCATCAGCATGACGAAGGTGCTGAAAGGCAATTCAGTCTTCCCGGAAAAAAATGTTTCAAGTACGACCCCGAAAGCTCCAAGCTGAAGGCCTATAATGGCAGATAGCATTGCTGCACCAAAAATACGATTGGGGGAATAGCCTTTACCCATGATCTGCTTATAAACAAGCGGATAGGCAATAAAACATGTGAAAAAACCAAGATTAAATACATTACAGCCTAGCGCCAACAAGCCTCCATCGGCAAAGAACAAGGCTTGTATGACAAGAATTGAGGCCATGGTAAGGAATCCGGCATAAGGGCCAAGTAGAATAGAAAGAAGCAGACCCCCTCCAAGGTGACCACTGGAACCGGTGCCTGGAATTGAAAAATTAATCATCTGGGCGGCAAAAACAAAAGCGCCCATAACTCCCATCAACGGAATTTTCTTCTCATCCATATCATCCTGAATTTTTTTGATCGAATAAGCCGCAACTCCTGCAGTAGCTGTCCACATGGCTCCACCCACTACAGGCGAGATTAAAGCATCCGCCATATGCATGATTATCAACTCCTCTAAAAATAATAACCCATGAAGGTTGAATAATAATTCATCCCCTTCATGGGTTTGCTGTACATTTCTTCAGAAGTGCGAACAAAATCTTCACAACTTTGCCTGACAATAATATATCACAGTTCTTGAACGCAAGTCAAACATATATGTATGACTTCTATGTGCGGCACTACTTTTCGTATTTTTTGTTTTGTTGCCCCTTGTGATTACTGGCCTCTTCGGTTATATTGTGCCCATTTTGAATATTGGGCTGTCAAACTCAAGTCTAATAGTTATGCCCTTGATATTTCTTCATGGTACTCCACTGTAGCTTTCCTCAAATTAAATGTATTTTCATGGTATAATATAACTTAATTTTATAAAAAGAACAGGTGTATTATCATGTTTATTGCTGATTTTCATATACATTCAAAATACTCAAGAGCCACAAGCAGGGAATGTGTACCTGAAATGCTTGAAATGTGGGCGAGACGTAAAGGGATTGACGTTATAGGGACAGGCGATTTCACCCATCCGGCCTGGCGTGAAGAATTAAAGGAGAAGCTTGTTCCTTCAGGAGAAGGCCTTTATGTCCTTAAAAGCGATTACCGCAAAGAGGATAAAGTCGCAGGAAGAGATTGTAATCCTCAATTCATTGTTTCCGGCGAAATCAGTTCCATATACAAAAAGAATGGAAGGGTAAGAAAGGTTCACAACCTGATACTGCTGCCCGGCTTGGAACATGCCGAATCAATAGCGCGCCGGCTTGAGGCCGTAGGTAATTTGCATTCCGACGGCAGGCCGATATTGGGCCTCGACAGCAGGGATCTGCTTGAGATAGTGCTCGATATGTGCCCAGAGGCCATATTTATTCCTGCTCATATCTGGACCCCGCATTTTTCCTTGTACGGTGCCTATTCCGGCTTTGACGATATCAAGGAGTGTTTCGAAGATTTAACAGGCTGTATCTATGCCCTCGAAACGGGTCTTTCCTCAAACCCTCCCATGAACTGGCGCCTTTCCGCGCTGGATGAATTCATGCTGGTTTCCAATTCGGATGCGCATTCTCCGGCCAACCTGGGAAGAGAAGCAAACATTTTTGACACCGGGCTTTCTTACAGGGGCATCTTGCAGGCTTTAAAAAACCGCAGTACAAAGGAATTCTACGGTACCATAGAGTTTTTTCCGGAAGAAGGAAAATACCACTACGACGGGCACAGGGCGTGCAAGGTATGCTGGAAGCCTGCGGATACAAAAACTGCGGCAGGCATATGCCCTGTATGCGGCGAAAGGATTACAGTGGGTGTGCTTCACCGGGTTGAAGCGCTTGCAGACAGGGAAGAGGGCTTTGTCCCTCCGGCGGCAAAGCATTTTGAAAGCCTTGTTCCGCTTCATGAGGTGATAGCTTCCTCCATAGGCCATACTGCTGCCGGCGTGAAGGTGAAGGAAAAGTACGATGACCTGATACGGAGCCTGGGGCCGGAGCTGTTTATACTCCGCGAGGCGCCGCTAAAGGATATTGAACTGGCGGCAGGCCCCTGTATAGCTGAAGGCATCCGCAGGCTGAGATGCGGCAAGGTGGAAATACAACCCGGATTTGATGGAGAATACGGCAGAATTAAAATAATGGACAAAAGCGAAATAGATACGCTTTCCGGCCAGTTATGCTTTCTTAACGATAAAATTAATGATATTAAAAGTCAATCCATATCCAAAACGATTGAGGATAAAAAAGGTTCAGCCAGGAAAGCCGCCCTGGCGCCGATTTTAGCAGATGCCTGCCCGCTAAATGGTAGTGAGGACACGATGAAAACTGCTCCCGCAGACACTCTCTATGGGTTGAACCAGGAACAGTGGGAAGCAGTTTCATCCTCCAACCAGACAATTGCGGTCATGGCCGGTCCCGGAACCGGCAAAACAAAAACACTGGTGTGCCGTATCGCCTATCTTGTTGAAAAATGTGGCGTACATCCCTCGCAGGTAACAGCCGTTACCTTTAC
Source organism: Peptococcaceae bacterium (assembly GCA_024655825.1). Classification (NCBI taxonomy): domain Bacteria; kingdom Bacillati; phylum Bacillota; class Clostridia; order Eubacteriales; family Peptococcaceae; species Peptococcaceae bacterium. Next base: position 87,061 of record JANLFJ010000002.1, read on the forward strand.
CAATAAGGCTGCAAATGAGATGCGCGTCCGTCTGGAGAAGCATTTCGGGGACAAGCGGACCGCGCGAGCCATAACCATAGGGACATTTCACTCCATCTGTCTGCAGATTTTATCCAGATGGAAGGGCAAGCATAACATCACGATTATTGATGAATGTAATGCCGTTTCAATCGTCGAGGAAATATTAAAGGGCATCAAATTGAAAATTTCTCCCCGGGATGTCATGAGAGGGATATCACTGATTAAAAGCGGCGCGGCCCTGGCGGGAGATCAGAAAAAATCGGATGTTCCAGCCGATGTATACGGTTTATACTGCTCACAGCTTGCGCGTTACGGTGTCATGGACTATGACGATATTCTCCTGGAAGTACTCAAACGGTTCGAGGGTACGAACCAAGGGGATATGGCGGACGGGAGCCTGGGAAACTCTTTCTCCCATCTTCTGGTGGATGAGTTTCAGGATATCAACGAGATCCAATACCGCTTGCTAAAAGAATGGAGCAGGAAAAGCAAGAGTATTTTTATTATAGGCGACCCTGACCAGTCGATTTATGGTTTCAGGGGTTCGGATTTCCGCTATTTTGAAAGGTTTAAAGAGGATTTCCCCGACATCCGGCACGTCCGGTTAACGCAGAATTACCGTTCCACGCCCGAGATCATCGTTTGCGCCCGGGCGGTAATCTCGAAGGAGAAGGCGGGCGGCCCCGCCCGTTCCCTGGAAACGAAAAGGAAAAACGGCGCCAAAGTACGCCTGGTAGCAACCAATGACGAATTCTCCGAGGCGCTGTTGGTGGCCAAGGAAATAAACCGGATGGTCGGCGGGATCGATATGCTCGATGCGCAGGCGCTGCCGGCCCCCAATAGAAAAAGATCTGCGGCGGAGCACCCGCGAGGCTTTTCCGATATCGCCGTGCTATACCGCACCAACCGTCAGGCGGAAATTCTGGAACAGTGCCTTCTTAAAGAAAGCATCCCCTATGTGGTCGTCGGGCGAGACGAGTTCCTTTCTGAGGAGCCGGTCCGCAAAACCATCGCCTTTTTCAAATTTTTGCTCAACCCAGGGGATATTGCCTCACTATGGGTATGCCTTAAAACCGGAAACATATACCCGGCAGACCTCACACAAAAGGTCCTGGAAAGTTACGCCGCAGTTGAGAGAAGCGTGTCATCCCTTGCCAGGATAATGGAAAGGGTCCAAGCGCCGCCTGTACCGGACAAGCCCAGGAAATTTATTGAAATGCTGAAGAAGTATGAACCTGTTATCCGCAAACAAAAACCGGGGACGATTATCGATTCCTGGATAAGCGACAACAACCTGTCAGGACTGAAGTGCATGGACCTGCTTTTAAATACAGCCGTAATGCATCACAATCTGAATTCTTTTATCCACAACCTTGTGCTGGGGCGCGAAAGCGATATCGTCCGCAGCGGCCGCAGGGCGTATTCCCCGGATGCCGTTTCGTTGATGACCCTGCATGGGGCAAAAGGTCTTGAATTCCCAGTAGTGTTCCTGTGCGGCGCAAACGACGGGATTATTCCGTTAAGGACCCCCGGCCGCGACTTCAATTTGGACGAGGAAAGACGGCTTTTCTATGTCGGGATGACAAGAGCGCAGGATGAACTCATCCTGCTGACCTCCCGCGCCCCTTCTCCTTTTATTGCCGACATACCTGAAGAACACCTGGCAACAGAAAATGCATTTGCGCGAAAGCAAGCGCCTCAATTCAAGCAAGTCAGCCTTTTTGACCTATAGCCCAAAATCGATAATAGAACCTTAACCAGGCAAAAAAACAATGCGGTGAAAAACGGGTTCAAGGCAGGGACAGCCGCAATTTTGCCGATTACATACAAAATATAAACATAGAGCGGCGGATAGTCCAACCGGGTATTCGAATAAACTGAAAAAAGATCGTTTGCGGCCGCGGCAGCCCAGCTTTTGAAAGTATTTATATCATAAGGGTGCCCACTAATTAAAACCGCGCAGGTGACCCGCAAAACGAGCCCAACCCCCAACAGGGTAAGCAACAACAATCTGACATTGCCCTGAAAAATCTTTGTCTTTTGATTTATTAAAAAATAGTAGGCTATAATGATTAACAACCAAAAAGCAATTGAGTAGATAATCAGGCAAGGATCATACTGAATGCCTCCCCCTGCCGCTCCCAATTCTCTTCTCCCCAGGCCACCGTTAGGCCGCCCCGTCGGACGGTTCGTCCCGCCCGGATTCGGCCTCAGTGCCGGTTGGCTTGCATTGTCATCGCGGTTAAATCGGTGGGGCAGAATATTCCCCTGCCCGGTCTCGCTTTGAGTAACGGCGCTCGTCCCATGGCTATCCCAAATTGTATAGACACACATAATTCCTGCCGCCAGCGCTGTCAAAACCAAGACTGCGCCCAACAGCCGCTTTTTCAGAATCACCTCGCAACCGCTCCTTTCAATGGCGTTTCCGGCCAGGCCCCTGTTCTCCGTAGCCATAGGGATGGGCGCTGTGCCAGCGCAGGGCGCTTGATAATATCGTGTCCAGATCGCTGTGTTCTGGCTCCCAACCAAAAACGCTCTTCATGGCGGAGTTGTCGGCCACCAGGCTATGCGGGTCTCCTGCCCGGCGTTCTACATATTCAACAGGGAGCTTATCCCCAATGAGAGCCTCTGCTTTTTGAATAATCTCCATCACCGAAAACCCTCGGCCCGTGCCAACATTCAAAGCCCTGCCTGGCAGTCCATTCTCCAGGGCGCCGAGAGCAAGAATATGAGCTTTGGCCAGGTCCAGCACATGGATATAATCGCGAATGCAGGTGCCGTCAGGTGTATCATAGTCCGTGCCGTATACATAAAGCCTCTGCCGCAGCCCCAGGGCTGTTTGCAGCATCAGGGGAACGAGGTGCATCTCCGGCCGGTGGTCTTCGCCAAGCTGACCGTCCAGCGCCGCTCCCGCGGCATTAAAATAGCGCAGGGCTATCCAGCCGATCCCATGCGCCCTGCCCATCCACTGCAGGTATTCTTCAATCATGCGCTTGGAAGCGCCATAGGGGTTAATCGGCTCAAGCGGGGACCCCTCGCTGATCGGGACGGCCTCAGGAATCCCATATACAGCAGCGGTGGACGAAAGGACCACCTGCTTTACGCCGGCCTTCACGGCTTCTTCCAGGAACGCAAAGGACTGGGCCGTATTTTCACGAAAATACAGTTCCGGTTGGGCATAGGATTCGCTGACCAGACTCTTGGCGGCAAAATGGATCACCGAACCAATCTCATGGGTTTCGATAATAAACCTCACCAGCTCAAGGTCAGCTATATCCCCCTCGTAAAAATGCCGGCTGGCGACAGCCTCCCGGTGGCCGGTGGACAGGTTATCCAGAACCGCCACCGGCACTCCTGCCTTAATTAGCTCGGCAACCGTGTGACTGCCGATATAGCCCGCGCCGCCTGTCACCAAAACCGGCTTCATATATAACCTCCCGCTTCCTGCAGATCCGTTTTTCTTCAAACAATACTTCTTCCATATAGGCCAGCAAATCAGAGTACAATTCCGGGCGGGCCAAGGCCAGTTTGATTCCGGCCTGCAGATAGCCCAGCTTATCCCCCACATCGAAACGCCTGCCTGCCAAGGGCAGCGCCAGCAGCGGGCGCTCCCGGCACACTTCCTTAAGCGCGTCTGTCAACTGGAACTCTCCGCCGCGGCCCGGTTTTAACTGTTCGAGGACCGGAAAGATGGATGGCTTTAAGATATAGCGCCCAATAACCGCAAGATTAGACGGAGCCTCCTCCACGGCCGGTTTTTCCACCAAATCGTTAATCCAAAACGCTTCTCCCGGGTCCTGCAGATTGCCATATTGGGGACAAACAATGCCGTACCTCTTAACGTCCCGGGGGTCTACCCGTTGGACCCCGACCACTTCCGTATCATGCTTTTCGTAAACCTCCATCAACTGCCGCAAAGCCGGCTTTTCGGATACCACGATATCGTCGCCCAGGAGCACGGCAAATGGTTCATCTCCGACAAATTCCCGGGCGCACAACACTGCATGCCCTAAGCCCAAGGGTTCCTGCTGGCGAACGTAGTGGATATGCGCCATTTGAGCAATCCCGCGAATTGTATTGAGGGTGTCCGTATCGCCGCTGGCGGCCAGCGTCCTCTCCAATTCAACGGACCTGTCGAAGTGGTCCTCGATGGCTCGCTTATTTCTTCCCGTTATGATAACGATGCTTTCGATTCCGGACTGCACAATCTCTTCAACAATATATTGAATGGCCGGTTTATCGACTATAGGCAGCATTTCTTTCGGTTGGGCCTTTGTAGCGGGAAGAAACCTGATGCCCAGTCCTGCTGCGGGAATTACGGCTTTCCTAATTTTCACAGAGATCACCTCTCACCTGTTTTTCTTTAAAAACCCAGCAACGGCTGCCAATATAGTTTATCGCCATGCCTGCCCCGGTGGCTGCGAGCTTGCTGGACCAAAGAGCCAGCCGCAGGGAATCCCGGCAGATGAACAACAGCGCTGCCGATACCAGCAGGGCAAGCCCGTTTACCGTGCCAAACTTGACCGCCTCCCAAAAGACAGTATTGCCGGCGGCCCTGAAGGTCCACTGGCGATTAAAATAAAAGCTGTTTACTACCCCTGCGGAATAAGCGACCCCTTGCGCCAGGAGGTGCGGCAGTCCGGCATGAGTCAGGATAAAAAAGACGATAAAATCAACTGCCGTATTGCCTGCCCCTACGGTACAAAAACGCAGGAACTCGAAAAAATTCTGTTTGTTGATGGGCACCCTATTCACCCCTTCATCTTCAGTATAATTATCTCCGGTTTCCAACTTCATCTTCGTTCCGGAGAAGGTAGAGCGGCCTGTTTTTCACTTCGTCATAAATCCTGCCGACATACTCTCCCATTATCCCAAGGGCAATCAGGATCACGCCGTCCAGCAGGAAAAGGCCGGCAAAAAGAACCGCCCATCCCGCGGCCGGATCGCCTTTGAAAAGCGCCAGGGCTACAGACGCAACCAGGCAGACGAAACCGGCAAAAGAGATCGCCAACCCCAGATGCATCGCCAGCTTCAACGGCTTATGAGAAAAGGAAGCGATTCCGTCTGCGGCGAAGCGAAGCATTTTTTTCAGCGGGTATTTTGTCTCCCCGGCGAAACGCTCCTCCCGGACGTACTCCACGGCAGTCTGGGAAAACCCCACCCAGCTGACCAGGCCGCGGACAAAACGGTTTTTCTCCCGGATGCTTTTCATGGCCTCGCATACCTTACGGTCTATCAGCCGGAAGTCACCGGTATCAAGAGGAATATCCACTTCCGCCAGGGCGCGGAGTGTCCGATAGAAAACTGCTGCGGTCCATTTTTTGAACAGGGTCTCCCCATTCCGTTTTACCCGCCTGGCATAGACCACATCATAACCTGCCTGCCATTTCTCAATCATCCGGGGAATCACCTCAGGGGGGTCCTGCAAATCGGCATCAATGATCACCACGGCATCCCCGCGGGCATAATCCATGCCCGCCGTTATCGCCATCTGATGTCCGAAATTGCGCGAGAAATCCAGCAGCCTTACCCTGTCATCCTGTTGGGCGAACTCCCTGATCAGGCTTGCCGTCTGATCACTGCTTCCGTCGTTGACGAAAAGCAGTTCATAAGTGTCCCCTATCGATTCCATCACCAGTGTCAGCCGGCGGTAAGTTTCGTTTACCACGGCTTCTTCGTTGTAAACAGGAACGATGACGGTATAACGAACGGTGCCTTCCATTGCGCCGCCTCCTTGTGTTAATTAATCAACAGCCTTATGGATCGACTCTATACAACGTATTGGCATCTCCCATACCCCTGGGGCCATCGAAAAAACCATTCCCCTGCCACTCTTCCCTGGGAACCTCGGTGCCGTGAGCGCGGATCCATGCCAGCACAGAGCTTCCGCCGCCTCCGAAGCCGGAGCCGGATGAAATGAGGAAGTACTTGATTTCTTTATTTGCCACCATTTTTTCCAGTTTCTCCACCGTAAGAATGGGATCCGAACCGCTGAAACCTCCCATAGCCATGACTGCCTTGCCTGTTTGAATGATATAGTTTTGCGCCGAGCTTGCGTTGGGAACGGCAAAGAGGTATTTTTCCCCGGTGTTGTTTTTGGTTACATAATCAAGCAGCCTGGTATTGATTCCGGAATCCATGTTTCTTCCCCCCACGCCCTGTCGGGGGCCAAAACCCGTTTGCCCCGGACCGGCTTGGGGCAACATGCCGTTGTCGCCGTAAAGAAGGGGCGTGGCTGACCAGTACAGGGGCGCTATCAGCAATACAAGCATTCCGGCCGTTGCGGCCAGGGCAGTCAGCCTCTCTTTTTTAGCGCCGACGAACAATACCAGGGCTAAGCCTATGCCAGCGCTTCCGATGCCAATCGTCCAGCCCGCGCCAATTTGCTGCTGGTAAGGCCGCAGGATATATAACTCAAAAAGAGTGGTGATCAGCAGGCCTGAGGGTAGCAGCCAAGTCTTCCAGCCCTCTTTTTCGCGATACAAGTTCCAGAGCTCGACCCAGCCTGCCCCGGCCAGGGCGGCGATGGGCGGCGCCAGCATAATCAGGTAGTAGTGATGGAAAAACCGCGCCGCACTGAAAAAGACCATCCCTGGCACAAGCCAGCCCAGCCAGAAAAGAGATTCCAATTGTTTATCCGAAAGCGGCTCTTTCCGGCGCAAACCGGACAGCAAACCTGCGCCTGCCAGGGCCACAAACGGCAAGAGCCAGCTGATTTGACCGGACAACTCTCTCTGGAAAAGGCGCAGGGGACCTGGTTGACCTGTGCCGAAGGCGCCGCCCCGGCCTTGTGGTCCACCCCCTGCGAAGCCGCCCATTTGTCCTTGCCTGCCACTGCCGTCAGGGCGTAAGGCTCCGGGAGGCATGTTGCTGCCGTTTGGCTGCATCTGCTGCGGGTTAGGCACAGCAGTTCCATTATCCGTTCCTTGAGCCGGGGTGAGGACTGTGTTCACTCCCGGTCGTGTTGGCTGCTGGCCTGACACGTTTGGGCCGTCCTGGTTTATTGGCTGGCGGTTGGGAGCGGCGCCTCCCGGCCCACCGCCCCTGTTCATGCCCGTAAGGCGGGACAGCCCGTTGTAGCCGAAAGCCAGTTCCAGGACGGAATTAGTCTGGCTGCTACCGATGTAAGGCCGGTTTTCCGGCGGGATCAAGTCGACAACCACGCCCCAAGACAGGGATATGCCGGTCATAATTACCGTTGCCGCTATCAAACCGGCCAGTTTCTTTTTCCACGGGCCTTTGAAGGCCAGCAGGTATAAGAGGTAAAATGCCGGCACCACCAGGTAGGCCTGGAGCATCTTAATATTAAAGCCCACCCCGATCATGGCGAAGGCCGCCAAAACCAAAGAAATCTTGCCGCGCTTAATGCCCTTGAACAACAACCAGGAAGCCAACAGGAGGGCAAAGACCAGGAGGCTGTCAATATTGTTGGTTCGGCTAACGGCAACGGCGATGGGTGAACAGGCCATTACCAGCGAGGCAATCCTGGCCGCCGTTTTCCCGAAGGTCGGCTTGACCAGAATATACACCATCAGGACCGAACCGATCCCCGCCAGGGCCTGAGGAAGAATTACGCTCCAACCGTGAACTCCGAAGACATAAGCAAAAACGGTCTGGACCCAGAAAGCCACCGGCGGTTTATCCACCGTAACAAACCCGGCTGGGTCAAAGGAAGCGAAGAAAAAGTTATGAAAACTCTGCAGCATGCTGGTTACGGCTGCCGTGTAATACGCGTTGGAGTATTGCTCCTTCCAGATATTAAAAATATTTAAAAAAGCGGAGAGCAAAACGATGGGGGCCAGAATTATATCGAAACGAAAACCATTCTTGGGCCTCATTGGATTGATTACCCCTTTCATTTCCGGCGTCGTTACAATAATACCCTTCTTAGCTGAATTGTCCCTTAACCGCAGCTGAATATTAAATGATAAACAACTGAAGATCCGCTGAAAACATCGGCACCAGCACGCTTCCGTTTATATTTATGGGGGCTGGGGAAAAAACCTTTTCAGCACCGTTTATGTAAACCTTAATCGTCGCAGGACCATTATTATCAGCAGGTGGTTGTGGCTTTTTGGAGTCATCTCTTTTGGGCATAAGTTCCATAATCTTATCAACTACGCTTTGAGTTGTGATTCCTTTATTGACGAGTTCAGCCCACATGCTGTTTCTTTCTTGCCTGGACTGTTCTATATACTTCCGGCGTTCTTCCTCACTCATGTTTTTCGTCTTTTCAAATGTCGCCTTTTGCTGTTCCTCTTGTTCCAGAACATATTACCCCCCAAAGCTGAATCAGCTCTGAACAATTACTGAAATTTGAATAAGTAACAGCTGAAAATTAGCTTAAAAAAGGCATTCATACGCAAAAACACTACGCATGAATGCCGTCACTCTGTTGAGCCTGCCAATGTGAATATTCAAACGGGAAGCCAGACCTGAAAAGTGCTTCCCTCCCCCTCCCGGCTTACAACACTGATTGTTCCCCCGTGGGCGTCCACGATGTGTTTGGTAATCGCCAACCCCAAACCGGAACCTCCGTGCTTGCGAGTCCTGGAAGTATCGCTGCGATAAAAGCGGTCAAAAATATGGGGCAAATGTTCTGCAGCGATCCCTGGGCCGTTATCCTGAACGGTGAATAGGACTCCGTTGTTTGCTGCGGCCAAAGAAATCCGGATCTCCCCTTTTTCAGGATCAGTGTGCTGCACTGCGTTTTGAAACAGGTTTAAGATCACCTGTTTGATTTTATCGACATCATATTTGCATTTCATATCCGGCTCAATCTCTAGGCTAAGCCTTCTTAAACCGGCCAATATGGTAAACTGCGGCTCCATTTCCCGGATAACAGCATCGAGTGAGCCTTCGGCCAGTTCCAAACAGGGTTCCCGTTCCAGCTTCGCCAGCAGCAGGAGGTCATGGACCAGTTTATTGAGCCGTTCCGACTCACTGCGCATGCTTTTCAACGCTTTAAAAAGCTGCTCCGGCTGCTGCGCCGCGCCCCTAAACAGCACATCCAGGAATCCCCGGATGGAGGTCAACGGGGTGCGCAGCTCATGAGAGGCATCGGCGATGAACCGCCGCATCTGTTCCTTGGTTTCCCTTTCAGCCGCAAAGGAGGTCTCCAGCCGCTCCAGCATGCCGTTAAAGGATTCCGCCAGGCGGTCAATTTCCGTTTGCCCCTGCCGGATCGGAAAGCGCCGGTCCAAATTGCCGGCATCAATTTGTTCAGCTGTCTTCACCATGTTGGACAACGGCACCAGGGTTTTCCGCAGCACCGGCAAAAACACAAACAGCCCCCCCACCATGGCCAAGAGGGACAGGAGCAAGAATTGAAGCAACTGCCCAGCCAGCAATTCTCTCAGCGGCCCTGTGGGAGTGCTTACCTGGATGAGGCCCAGCACGCGGCCCGGCCCTGCGGCAATCGGCTCCAGCACCACTAATTGCTGGATTCCTCCGTCGTTGACCACCCGGTAATTAGGCTCCCCCCTTCTGGACGGTTTCTTGTTCAATATTACGTCTAAATACTCCCTAGCCTCCAGTTGGGGCGGGTTTACGCCGTCCGGGCCGTTCATCAGGATGGTAAAACTGCCGTCGGCATCAATCAGGGCCAGGTTTGCGCCGGGGATGAAAAAAAAGGGCTGGCGGGGGGGGGCGCTTCCGACGCCCAGACCCAACTGCAGCCAGGCATTGGCGGGAACGGACATGATCTGGGTCTGAATGGTGGCAGCCCTGTTTCTATAGACCACATCCCGCATGAAAACATATTGCAACAAACCGATCAGCACCAGCAAAACAGCCAGGATCAGCAGCGACCGGTATAACAGCTGATTCTTCAGCGAGTTGGGAGATAACAGGGACTTAAGGCGAACAACAACTTTTTTGTTCATGGCAGATCAACCCGGTATCCCGACCCGCGGACAGTCCTGATAATACGATGGTCTTTATCGTTTAACTTCTCCCGCAGCAACCTAATATAGACTTCGACTATGTTCTCGTCCCCGACAAAATTAATCCCCCAAACCCGATCAAGTATCATTGTTTTACTTAATACCAGCCCGTGATTAAGCAGCAGGTATTTTAGAAGTTCATACTCCGTGGGGGACAATTCCAAAACCCTGTTTTCAAGTTTGATTTCCTTGCGGCGGTCATCCAACTGAAAAGGCCCGATCACCACTTCCCCAAACAAATTGGGAAACTGGTTGCGGACCCGGGCATAGATTCTGGCCAACAGTTCTTCGAAGCTAAAAGGTTTTACTACATAATCATCTGCCCCCAACATGAGGCCCTTAACCCGGTCATCAACCTCATCCCTGGCCGTCAGCATAATCACTGATACATTTTCTATTTTCTTAAGCATCTTACATACCTCGAACCCGTCCATTCCGGGCATCATGACATCAAGGACCGCTACATGGGGTTTGAACTCTTTAACCAGCGTTATGGCCGTCACGCCATCCTGGGCCGTTTTAACTTCAAATCCCTCGTTCTGCAGGCCCAGCTCTAGAAACTGCAAGATATTCGGTTCATCATCCACCAATAATACTTTAATTCCCTTGAGCTGTTCCATTCTTGATTACCACTTCTCTTCACGCCTGATTATCTGTTTTAATATTATCCTCTTTACAGCTGAAATTGTACTGAAGAGAAACTGAAAATTTGTTTAAGGTTTCTATAATTTTTCTATGCTCTTTATCAGTTCATATGCAATATTAGGGCTATCAAGCCGCATGATACTTTCTTCAGCACTTCCAAAACTTAAGCGGTCTCCAAACTTTTTTGCTGATGTGTAGACGGAACGGCTAAGCCCACCTGCTACAACTAAATCCGGCTAGTATATCAAGCCATGAATATAACCTAATCGCCGCACCAGCCCCCATAATGTTCCTCTGCTGGACTTATACTAAAGGCTGCTTCTCTTCGCCCCAGTCCATACCCAGCCCATGTGGTCCGTCACGCTAACAAAGCCAAAACCGTGTGCGGCATACCATTCGACCATCTCCCGGCGGGAAAGTTCGCCGTCCGAGCGGTCTGAATGGCTGTGGAGGTTACCGCGCAGCCACACTCCTTCACCGGTATAAGGATTACTAACACATCCAGGTCCGTCAACGAAGAAAGGCTGGGTAAACACCCATGCCGGTCCCGGAAACTCAACCTCGACCCGCACGTACCCTTCGTCTCCTTGGGGGAGATACTCAGCCCGGGTTCCCATTCCCCTGGCCAGCACCTTGCCTCCAAGTCCCACGAACCTCAGTTTCCCAGGTTGCTCCAGTAGGATAACCACGCGGCCGCCCTCCAGGCCCAAATCCCGCAGCAAAGGTCCCGTACTGGCATAGAACCGACCCGCCCGCAACGCCTCCAACACCGACTGCTCGTCTGGCCCCGCGCACTTCGCCACCACAAAGCGGCGACCCATGCTGGATTCGTCATGGGCATCATCCGAGGCTACGCCCCATACCGGCGGCCCCCCAGTACGAATCCTTTCCGCTAGCAGGCCGTCCCAAATGGCCAGAGAGGCGTCCTCTCCCGGTAGGATTTCCATGGCAAATGGGCCTCCCAGCAGAAAGAGTGCCTCCGGCTGGTCAAAAACCCTGCCCACCCAAGGGTGGGCAACTATGGGAACACCCCCGTCGTGCAGGACGTAGTCGATTACTTCCTGAACAGTACCCGACGATTGGAATAGATTCATCCCCCCTGTTGCCTTGAGCGCCCCCGACAGCCACAGTCTAGTTGGAGGCAGTCCTACCACTACGAGATGCAACTCGTTTGCAGTAAGCTCGCTGCCGGGCAGGATCACTATCTCCTGGGGCAGAGTACCACCCCCGCCATACCACCAGAACACAAACGGTATGGCAAACAGAAAGATCCATAACCAGGAACCGGGGTGGAGCCAGGCTGATCTTATGATCCTCATCTCCAGTAGCTTCCTCCTTCACAACGGCCGGTAGATAGTACCAGCATACCATGGTTTCCTATGGCCAGATAAACTCCCGCCGGATAAAACGTACCCAGCCCAAAAAAGAGAAGCACCGCCAGATGCGCCGCGGACCACGGAGCCGTCTTTGTTTTTGCGTTGCACAGTTCGAATGTACATGCTTACGTTATTCGACGCAAGTTAGCTAATTCCTGCTGGCAAATTAAAAATGTGTGCCTACGGCTTTTTGCGTTTTCTCTAGTTTTGCGCCCGGTAAAGGCTTGCTATTGCTAGATCGTGGTTTCTGTATGTGCCTCAAAACTGTCGAACTCGGCGTTGAATGAGGCCTCTGAAAAACCTCTATATCATCTTTTTAGGCCATTTGCGGTTCTAATTTGATTTTTTGCGCCATTTTTTTCGCATTGAGGCATATATATGTACCGAAAAAGATAAACCTTTATCGCCAAAATACTACCGAAAAAAGAAATATTACCCAGTCTTGGAGCAGTTAAGCATTAAGAAACTAAGCCCTCATGCTTGTCGGCATACTTTTGCCAGTTTAATGGCTAGGGCTAAAGTGGACCCGCTCTATATAAAAAAGATAATCGGTCATTCAAACTATGCTTTTATGGCCAATACCTATACTCACACTGACATTGAAGAACTTAAAAAAGCAATAAACACTATATAATTTTTGTTAGTTACTTGTTAGTTACCGCCCTAATTTTCAGCGATTTACAGAGACTTTTTGCCTATATGGTAGAATATGTTAAAAGCCTACAATCCTTTAGGACTGTGGGCTTTTGGGTTTTCTTTATGGTGGGCGGTACTGGGTTCGAACCAGTGACCCCATGCATGTCAAGCATGTACTCTAACCAGACTGAGCTAACCGCCCGTATTCTTGACATAATGCCTATGCTTTATTATAATTTGGTAGGCGGCTGTTGTCAAATGAGAATCATTTACTTCTTTTGCAATGTGTAGTCCAAAAACAACCAATTGCATAGAAGAAAGAACACTGTTATAATAAGGACAAGCATGAAAAGGGGATTGTGGTGCAGAGGTCGCACTCAGGTTCGTGGCACCTGAATACGTGGGTTCGATTCCCACCGGTCCTCTTCGGCGCATCTTATCATGGATGCGTTGTTTTGAAACCCTTTTGAAAGGGTTTTATTTTTTTTTGCTCATGGCAGGAATATTATGTAAATATGTTAAATATTACCATTATGTGCTTTTATATGCTTTCGGAGGTGCCCGTCTGTGATACCTGCTTTAAAAAAAATAATCCCCGGCTCAGCCTTCTTCTTAACGCTGGTCCTGTTCTTGTTTTCCCCAGCTTTGCCGGCGGCCAATTCCCCCTGGGAAATTGAAAAGGGAGAAAAAATGATTGAAGGGATCTTGCTTTCCCTCGACAGCGAACGTGTCCGGATAAAAACCTTCCGGCACCATCAAGATTTTCCGCTGGCTCCTGATGCGCTCCTCGCTCTCATGGGCAGGCAGTCGGGACGGCTTGTCTCGCATGTTCATTTTCCCACAAACATTGAGGTAGAACTGTACATAAACGCCTCGGGCGCCGTCAGGGCTATCCGCAACAGGCAGGTCTCCCTTAAACTTCCTGAAGGTGCAGCGCTGCAGGGCTGGGGCCATCAAGCCTTATTGAGTCCCGATGGCCAATATTACTTGCTGTACCACCGGGAAACCGGTCTTCACCTGTACAGTAAACAGCAGGCGCAGCCTTCAGCCTTTCTCGCCGGCAGCCCCACGGCGGACTGGAACGCAAGCGGCGAGATAGCCCTGGGCTTGCCCGATAAAATCATGATTTACAACCCCCGCAAAAAAACGAAAAAAAATTTGCCCTTACCCGCTTTGCCAAAAGGAACTTCACGCGTCATCACAGCTTTAAAATGGAACTGCGCAGGAAACAAGCTTTTTTACGTCGCTGTTGAAGATGTACCCGATACCGGGAGCGACCTCTGTTCGCTGGCCGTCATGGATAAAAACGGCTGCCTGCTGGGAAGCAAGCCGGTCGCCAACCTTGGCCCAGCCGTTTGGTTGAAAAACGACCGCATTCTCTATATCTCTTATGAAAATATGGACGGTGACAGGGGCCGGATCATGCTCTGGGATTATCTTTCAGAACAGGAGGAATTCTTTTGGGCAGGCAGGGAGGAAGACTGCACCGGCCTGGCCTATAACCCGAAGACTGAGGTCCTGGCTTTTACCGCCAAAAAATTTGCGGGAGAAAGCCTTTACCTGCTCAAGGCCAACAGCGGAAAACCGGTCCTTGCCCTAAGCTGGCCGTTTCCGCTTCGCAACCTGCAGTGGTCGCCGGGTGGCGCTCTCTTTTTCTGGGATGAATACAACAACTGCGTTTATGAACTGCAAAACGAGGACCAGCTTGCGCTTCCCCGCGCCGCCGGCTATCTTCCCCCGGCCGGGACAGGAAAAGACGGGTTTGTCTACTTCCTGTCGGAGCCCCTGGAAGAACCCCAGCAGCCTTTTTTCAAGCAATAAAAACAACGGAAAAGGTAATGGCAACTTTATGGCGAATATAACTTATTGAATCCGTAATCATACTTTCATCTTTTAGACCGAAATGAAAGGAGCCATAAAATTTTGAAGAATACCATAAGTTGTGAAAGCTTCCCCTTAAAAAAACCAGACGCGGCTTACCGGACAATCCTTTCTGAATTAATCCTCTTAAACCTGGACAACGGCTTTTACTACAGTGCCAACGAAGTTGGCTCAAGACTGTGGGAGCTTTGTGACGGCAAAAGACCCGTAAAGGACCTCATCGCCATAATCAGCGAGGAATACGAGGTTGCTGAAGAAGAGGCGGCAGGCGACGTGCTTGAATTCATAGGTGATTTGTACCGTGAAGGACTTATCACGCTCCAAGATGAACCGGAAAATTAAAGATGCGCCCCGCATAATTTGGTTTTGCCTGCGCGTATTCATGGCAGCTCTCCTGCTTTCTGCTCTTCTTCCGGCAATCAAGTTCCCGCGCCTGCTGAAAATCATTCACTACAGGCAAACGGCCGCGCCTGAAAAAAGAATTGATTCCCAAGACATTATCCGGATAGTCAATTTCGTTGCCCGGTTAAAATATTTTGTTATCAGGAACAATTGCCTGAAAAAATCTCTTCTTCTATACTATTTCCTGGGAAAAACCGGCTTAAAAAACCTCGAACTCGTAATCGGCGTGAAAAAAAACACCGGCCGGCTGTCGGGCCACAGCTGGCTTGCCCTGGACAGCCGTCCATTTCTCGAGGACTGGGATTCCATAAAGGAGTTCCAAATTATTTATTCGTCAGGAGCCAGAAAGTGAGCAAGACTTATAAACATCATTATTTTGAAATCGGGCCTATCGCGCTAAAAATCGGTTCGGACTCCGGCGCTTTGCTTGAAGCCGTCCGCTCATGGCTGCAGCCCTTTGCCTGCGATAAACAGACCCAGCGTGCACAAATCAGCGCTCTTTTGCTCAGCTGCGACGAGGATAGAGCCGTGCCCTTCAAGCTTCCAAAAGACATTCCCTGTTTCTTTGAAGGGCCATCGACCAGGTATTTTTCATATAAAGGCCTGCTGGTGGCCGACTTCCCGAAGTTGGGAAAGGCCGTGATTAACAGGGAGCAGGGAAAATTTTTGGGTTTGGCTTATACCTCCCGCCTCCTGGCGTCTCCCTGGGACCTCGAGCACTTCCTTCACCCCATCTGGGAACTCCTGCGGCAAAAAGGAGTCTACCAGTACCATGCGGGCGCGGTTTGCCTGAATGAGCGGGGCCTGCTTCTGGCCGGAAAATCGGGCCAGGGAAAAACCACCTTAACCCTTGACCTTATCTCGCGGGGGTTCCTTTTCCTGGCCGATGATACCTGTTTTTTGCGCAATGCGGAAACGGGCGTTGAGGTCATCGGGTTTGGCGAACCCGTGCGCGTTTTTCCCGAAAACGTATCCCACATCAAAGAGTTGGCCTGCCTGAAAAGCGGCCAGCGAAACGACAAGATCAGCCTGGCTGTGGAACAACATTATCCTGAAGCGAATAAAAAAAGCTGCTCTCTCAGCGGCATCCTCTTCCCCTCCTGGGTTCCCGGCGAAAAAAGCCGGTTGGTGGCACTATCCCCCGCCCAGGCCGCGCTGGAACTGCTGCCGCTTACGATGGTCTGCTTTGACGCCGGCACGTCACGGCGGCATTTTGACCTCAACTGCCGTCTTGTTTCAGAACTCCCCTGCGCCGTATTAAAAATGGGGAAGGACAGAGAACGCTGGCATCCTCTGGTCCTGGACTTTATTGAAAACCGCTAGACATTTTCCTTAGAAGCTGGTGTCAGTAAATGTTGTTTGACCCAACAGCAAAAAGCGAAGCGGGCTGGTACGCCCCCATGTTTTTATACAGCCTGCATCCCGCCGCATTCCCCCTGGAAAAAGACGGTGAGGAAATAAGGAACACCATGCGGCAGATCGGGCTTCGAAACCTGAGCCTGGAAAAAGAACTCGCCGGCATCTTAAAAGCGCTGGAAACCGTCCATGTTCCCGTCATTCTCCTCAAGGGATGCCACCTCGTCCAGGCAATATACCCATGGGACGTCAGACCCGTAGGGGATATGGACCTGCTTATCAAGCGGGAGGATTTTCCCAGGGCGCACAAGGTCATCAGGGATTTGGGCTACCAACCCTGGATGGAAAATTTTCCCCTGTGGATTCACTGCCACTTCTCAGGCAAGCTCACCTATACGCGCTCGCGGGAAAAAGAACCTTTCATTCCCCTGGACCTTCACTTTTCCTTGGGCCCCTACCCTTATCTCGCCCGTATAGAGCCACCTGTCCTGTGGAACAAAGCCCGCGAAATACAGATTAACGGCCATAAGGCCTACACCCTTTGCCCCGAACACCTTCTCATCCATCTTAGCCTTCATCTCCTGCAGCACACTCCCGACCACTGGCCGGTATGCGGCTGCGACATCGCCGCCTTAATCCATCATGAAGGAAGCCGGTTTCCCTGGGAAGGTTTCCTGGTGGAAACAAAAAAAGCGGGTGTTAACCGGCCGGTACGTTTTGCTCTGGAAAAAGTCGGCGAAATGTTCGGCGAGCTTGTTCCCGAAGAGATTCTTAACCGCCTGGCCAAACTCCCGCCCGGCAAGCCGGGCTGGAACCTGAACCTGCACTTCGCCTGCCAGAAAAGCGAAGTCAAAAAATACTTGCTCCAGTTTTTAAGCACCCCCGGCTGGCGGGCAAAACTGGGCTGCTTCCCTTACATCCTGCCATTTTTCCTGCGGAGGTTAAAAAACCGTTGAATTATGCCCTCTCACTCAGTAATGTGTCCAAAACATACCAGGTTTCGCGGCTGCCTTTTGGCCGGAAAACCGTTTATACGGCCCTTTCCGGCATTTCGCTCAATATTATGCGGGGAGAGGTTTTCGCCCTGCTGGGGCCTAATGGAGCCGGCAAAACCACCCTGATCAAGATCATCTGCGGCCTGATCCGGCCAACTGAAGGAAGTGTTAAGATCAACGGGCACGATGCCCTCAGGGATGAGGTTGAGGCCAAAAAAAGCATCGGCTGCTGCCTGGAAAGCGAGCGAAGTTTTTATTACCGGATTTCCGGCAGGCAAAACCTCGCTTTTTTTGCCTCCCTGGACAACCTGAAAAGAAAAGAGGCCGCCGAAAAGGCGGGCGCTTTATTAAAGGTCCTGGACCTGGACAGTGTCGCCGACACGCCGTTTATGCACTATTCCTCCGGGCAAAGGCAGCGTCTTAACTTGGCCCGCGCCCTCCTGAAGGACCCGTCTATAATCATCCTTGATGAACCCACAAAAAGCCTGGACCCCGGAGCTGCCGAAAACTTCTGGAAGGTCTTGAAAGAATGGGTGGCAAACGAACCTGAAAGAACGGTCCTTTTCTCAACCCACAGCCTGGAAGAAGCGGAAAGATTCGGCACCAGCCTGGCTTTCCTCGACGAAGGCAAAGTCAAGGCTCACGGAAGCCTTCAAGAAATTAGGCGGCGGTTCAAACAGGAAAGCCTGCGGGCCGTATACCGGCAGGTAATTGATAAAGGAGGGCTGGATTGACTTGCTGGAAAGAGGGATAGCGTTTATAAAACGCGATTTTTTAATTGATACCAGTTACCGGGTTAATTTTCTCTTGAACATATTGAACACCTTTTTCCGCGTATCTTTTTTTTATTTCTTTTCACTTTTTATTGGTGTGGAAAATTATTTTCCTTTTGTTCTGGTGGGCATAGCCCTCTTTGATTATTTTTCTGTTCTTACCCGTTCCTTTTCGGAAACCCTGCGGGAAGCCCAGCAGGAAGGGACGCTGGAAGCATTGGCCTCAACCTTAACGCCCCTTTTCATTTGTATTGTTTTTTCCGGTCTTTACCCGCTCCTGTACACTGTTTTCCAAATTCTTTTGTACTTTATCATCGGCGCCAGCTTCTATCACCTTTCTTTGGCCGGCGCGAATTATCCCGCCGCCCTGCTCGTCATGCTCACCGCCACTTTTTCTTTTGCCGGGTTCGGCCTTCTCTCCAGCATTTTCGTCCTTGTTTACAAACGCGGCGACCCGCTGATCTGGGTGTTAAACAGCCTCTCCTGGCTGCTTTCGGGAACACTGTATCCCGTTGCCGTGCTGCCCGGCTGGCTGCAGCAGGCCACAAAACTGCTGCCGCTCACCCACGCCCTCCAGGCCCTGCGGCTTACTCTTCTTGAGGGCGCTCCCCTCAGTAAGGCAGCCGTCCCCCTGGCTTTCCTGGCCGCCCTTTTCTTCATTACCAGTTCTCTGTTTATTTTCTTGTTTCCACGCGCCCTAAAAAAAGTAAAAAACGCGGCAGGCCTTTCCCAGTATTAGTTCAATGTTCGCCAACAGATTTTTTCAACAACCTGCAAACCTCAGGCATCATTTGATCATCTAAAGGCCAGGCAGTATTGTCCATTTCAAAAAGCCGCAGGCTATCTTGCACGTCTTCAAGCGCTTTCCTCGCTCGCTTTCCAACCTTAACCATAACGACTTCCCTGCATACTTTAAGCTCGATGCTGGAAGGAAAAATGGCGAGCCCCTTTTCAATCGCCTCCATGATTTCTTCATTGGCGTACTTTTGACTTTCAATCATCGTCATGACTTTACTGATGTGTGTAAACCGCAGGTATGTCTCCTTCCTAAACGAATTGTATTGTAAGGCTGCCTCCAGGTGAAACATGGCCTTTTCCCAGTCCCCGGCGAGCCGGTGCATGTCGGCGAGATAAAAGTGTATCTCCCCGTCAGCGGAGTCTTTTTTCAACTCCTTTAAAAGCAAGGAAACGTTTCTTCCATATTTATTTTTATCCTTCATTTTCTCCTGGTCGTAGCCGCTATGAAAAATGCCGACCTCGCGCCGGTAATCGGCGCAGCTCAACTCTCTTTCCGCATGGAACAGGTACTCGTGAACCGGGCGGCGGTAACGTATCCGGCTGTCGTTTTTAAAAATCCTGGCAACGCCTCCCCCGTAAACCGGCCCGTTCTCCTGGATGCCCAGGTTATACAAGGCGCAAAGAAGCACATCTTTCGTTTCGGCTGCCAGCGCTTTTTTGAGCCATGCCGCATCGGCCCGCAAATACTCGTCGGCGTCAAGAAAGACAACCCAATCGCCCTTTGCTTGCTCCAGGGCATAATTGCGGGCTGAGGAAAAATCGTCGGCCCATTTAATACGGTGGATTTCCGCGCCGTGTTCCCTTGCTATCTCCAGCGTCCCGTCTCGCGAACCGGTATCGACCACCACCAGCCGGTCCGCCACTTCGCTTAGGCTTGACAGGCACTCGCCCAGCGTTTTTTCGTCGTCCCGGGACATTACGCATCCGGTTATTGTCATCTGCAGCCTCATCTCGCTTGCCTTCAATTAAAAGCAACCCACCTGTAGATGCAGGTGGGTTCAAGGTCACAGTTCATATATGCTTGTTTACCCTACCGGGGACGGTCTGGGGTGTCCGCTCCGCAAAGTTACCTCCCTGAGCTGTTCATGTTTAACCAGGCTGGGCTTTATATATCTCTTTTTTTTACTTTCCCTTTTTTGCATTTCGGTTTCCTCCCGATTTTTATTAAGAATAATAGGCATAAGTTTAGAATATGCCGGTCTTTTCTTCGTCTGCCTGTATATTACTATAATACCAGTAAGTTTAGTTTTTTTCAATCTTTTTTACTTTTCATTATATTACATATTAATGCTTAAGGTATTCAGGGGCCATAAACGTTTTATACACGGGGCAAAAACAGGCTGGCGGTCGGGACTAACTATCGGCAAGCTTATGCGCAAGCCAGCTGCAAATGCCGCCTCGCCAGCCCAAAGGAACAACCGCCAGCCTGTTTCTATTTTTCCCTTTTCCCCGGACCATATGACGCGGCAAGCCGTGCAGATATTGCCTGGTATGGCATACTATCCCTTCTTCAACCAGCTGAGGGCTTTCAATAACACCAGCGCCAGGACGCCGCCGCCCAGGGCGGTAAAAAGCTGCGGGGTGGTGAGCATATCCACGATTTTAGGCGGCAGGTTGATTTTCAGCAGCAAGGGCAGCAGATAATATACCCCCAGCGTCATTACGCCATATTTGGCCACTGCGGCGGCAATCATGCCCAGGTAAGGGTTTTTGGGCAGGTAGCCGAAAACCAGGGCCAGCGTGACGTTTCCCAGGATAATCACCGGTACGGCAGGAGCCAAAGGCATGATCCCGAAAGCGAAAGCAATAACCGGTGTGCACAACCCGATCAGCGCGGCGCTGACCGGGCCTATCAGACTCGCGGCCAGAAAAAGCAGGGCATTGACAACCGGTCCCGTGACAAACTGCGGCATCCTGACGCTTTGCACGGCAATAGCCAGCGCTAGAATTAAAGCGCTGCGGGTAATCATTTTTGTGGTTATTTTCATAATCCAAACGACCTCCCGTTAAAATACAAAACTTTCAATTCAGCCGGGCTTCAACCTTCGCTTATCTTGGTCAAAGCCGATTTGACAATAACCCCTTTTAAACTTCCCAGTTTTCCCGTCAAGGCCCCGATTTCGTCCGTTGTTCCATCAACTATTAACGAAATGACGGAAATCCCTCTCTTGTTGTACGGTACGCCCATACGCCCGACGATGCACTCGCTGAATTCGCTTAAAACAGCATTCAGCCGCGGCACATTTTCCTTGCTTTTGACCACTATCCCCACCACGCCGAGCCTTTTTTCCATACTGTCATTCCTCCATCCATTAAAAATGAAGAAAGACTACCTGCCGAAGCGACCGAGCCTCACGGGTAATCTTTATTGAACACGCGCATAATTATGATTCCCCCTTTATCTCAGGTTATCCCTCAACTGCAGGGACCGTTTTAATTTTCCTTTCCTGTCGGCCAGCATGCCTCCATGTCCGGATAAGTTTATTATACTATAGTTTTATAAGTTTTGTTACCCCCAACAGCAAGATTATGCCGCCTGGAAGCAGGCATAATTCATTTCGCAGCCCGCCGGCGGCAAAATTTTTGCCGATAAAAAGCCCCAGGGAAACGAGTAAAAACTTGCTGGCGGCCACGACAACCGGCGTCCAGAAAGGATCGAACCCCGACAGGGCGGCGCCAAAACCCGCTCCTAGGGCATCCATCGCCAGGGCCGCGCCCAAAAGCGCCGCCTCTTTCAGTTCGATCGTCCCCGAACGGTCCAGGTCGGCCTCGGCAGGTTCTTTCAGTATACTGATGGCCAGTCCGAGGCCCGGCAGCCTGAAGTGGTAAATCCGTGCCGGTACAAGGTATAGGATAAAATTCTGCATGATGATCCAACCGCCGAGCACGATTAAAAAAAGGCCGCCCGCAATGCTGGCCAGCCAGGCTGGCAAGAATGAGGCCACCGCGCTCCCGGCCAGCATGGAAACCGCCACGGCCGCCGCCGAAGACAAGCAAATGACTGCAAAAGAAAGCACGCGAATTTTTATCTTCTGAAGCCCGTAAGAAAGCCCTACCCCCAAACCGTCCAGGCTCAGAGCCAGTGAAAAAAGAACCGTCGTCCAGAACAAAAGCTTTTCCCCCTTACTCCGAGTTCTGACTTACTATATGTCAAAACTCGCGGGGAGGTGCATTTATTATTTTTTTGCCTTCCGCCACCGCATAGACGGCAGGTATGACCACCATCGTCAGCAGAGTGGCCACTACCAAACCGCTCATCAGGGATACGGCCATAGGCACAAAGAGTGTGCCGCTCATGGCCAGCGGAATTAGTCCCAGGACAGTCGTGGCCGTTGTCATGAGAATAGGCCTGAACCGCTTTTCCACTGCACTCCGGCAGGCTTCTTCCATCTCCATGCCCCTTGAACGTTCAGAATTGATATAATCCAGCATGATAATGGCATTGTTCACCACCACACCGATCAGGCTTACCACTCCCAGGAGGGCCATGAACGAAAGCGGCTGCCTGAAAAGAAAAAGTCCGATTACAGAACCTATTGCGGAAAGCGGGATGGTGGTCATGATTATCAGCGGCTGCACCAGTGAGTTGAACTGTATCAGCATGATCAGATAAATGATCAGGGCGGCAAAAACAGAGGCCGTTCCCAGGTTGCCGAAATGGTACCTTATTTTTTCCCTTTCCCCGTTGAAAACAACCCGGACATCGCTCAAATCCAGTCCCCTCAGCTCTTGCTCCAACCGGTCCTCTGTGGTTACCGCGCTGTATCCGGGTTTTACATCGCTCAAAACCTTTATCGTTCTTTCCCTGTTGTACCGCTTGATGGTGGGAAGCTCAGATGCCAGCTTGATTTCCGCCACCTGCTTTATAAGCGCCTTGTTTCCGGTCGCCGCCGCCTTTACCGCCAGGTTTTCCAGCTCCTCCTTGGTTTTGATGTCTCCTTTCACTATAATATCGTATTCTTCGCCGCCCTGCCTGAAAACGGAAGCGGTTTTACCCTCAAGAGCGGCGTTAATCTCCCTTTGAATATCAAACCTGGTAAGCCCGAGAAGAGCGGCTTTGCCGGTGTCTATCTCCACCTCGTACTCGTAAAACTCGTCACTGCCGTCGTCCCTGACGTTGATCGTTCCTTCCATCCTGCCGAGCATTTCTTTCAGCCTTTCTGCTGCGGAAGAAACAGACTCGTAACGCTCACCCGTGACCAGGACCTGCACAGGCGCCTCCACTGGCTCCGCCAGTTCAAGCTGCTTTACCGTTGCCGTCCCCCCCGCGATTCTCTCATCGAGAACCTGCTGGAGATAATCGGCAAACTCCGTATTACTGCCAAACCTCTTTCCTTCGCGCAGGTCAAGCTGGATGAGCACCTGCCCGAAGTCCGGCGATTGGATCGCCAAAGGGACGGTCATGAAAAATTTGGGCAGGCCGGAGCCGACGGCGCTGGTGTATTTCACCACTTCCTTTTGTTCTCGCAAGACCTCCTCCACCTCTTTCACCAGCTCTTCGGTCTTTGACAAATCGGCGGCTTTTTCCGCCGAAATATTGATATACACAATGTTTTTATCGTCCTTGGGGAAAAAAACCAGCGGCAGGTTCAGGGCCAATAAAAGAGTAAAAACCAGCGCGGCGGCAATAACGGCGAACATCCCCCTTTTTTTCGCCAGCGCCTTGTCCAGAAGCGCTTTGAAGTAACGCCAGAATAAAAAGATTCTCGCTTCCCTCTTGCCCTTCTTGAAAAAGAGAAAAGCCATGGTGGGTGTAAACAAAAGCGCGACCAGGTAAGAGGCGCTCAAGGAAATAATGACCACCTGGGGAATACCCCGAATATAGTCGCCGGCAACCCCCGGCAGGGTTGCCAGGGGAATGTAAGCGGCCACCGTGGTCAGCGTGGATGATAAAACGGGGATAGCCACATCCTTGGTTCCCAGTACGCAAGCCTGCATCCTCTCTTCTTCCCGGTCCAACCTGACCTGGATGGCGTCGCTGATCACGATGGCGTTGTCTACAAGCATACCAAGCGCAATTATCAAGCCGGCAATGGTGATCTGGTGGATTTTCAGGCCGAGAAAACCCATCGAGCCGAACGCGATGAGGATGGAAAGGGGGATTGCCGTGGAGATGATGCTGGCATTGCGCATCCCCATCCCGAAAAAAACGACCAGCGCCACGATCACCATGCCCAAAACAAGGTTTTTCATAAAATCGGTTACTGATTCGTGAATATCGCGGGGCTGGAAAATCACCTCATCCACTTTAAGATCCTGGGGAAGCCGCTTCCTCACAGAATCAAGCCTTTCTTTTACTTCCTTTCCCACCAGGACGATATTCTTATTATCCTGGAAATAGCCGGTCAACAAAACGGCGTTTTCCCCGTTTTCCCTGATCTTGCAGTTGCCGTCTTCATCTTCCAGCGAAACCCTGGCAATGTCTCTGACCCTTAAAACAGAACCGTTTTCCGGTGACACATCCAGTATCGTGTTCCTAATATCCTCCAGGCTGGTGAATTTCCCCGGAGCCTGCACGCCAATCTTTGTCCCGCCGTCCTGAATGTTGCCGGGTGGTATCTCCGTGTTTTGCGCCGCCAGGATTTGCGAGACATCTTCCAACGAAAGCCTGGTCTGGTTGAGGCAGGCCGTGTCTATTTCCACATGAACCTCTTTTTCCTGCTTGCCCGATACTTCGAAACGGGAAACCCCTTTTACGACTGCAAGTTCTTTCTTGATTTCTTCGGCAAAATAGGCCAGTTCCTCATAAGAATAATTGTCGCCGGAAAGGCTGATGATCATTCCCGCCGTTTCAGCCAGCTCCGTGTTAACCTCAACGGCGCTGCAGCCTGCGGGCAGTTTTCCCTCCAGGTCATCCATCTTCTGGCGCAATTTGCTCCAGGCCTTTTCGACATCGGCATCGTTTTCCAGCCAGATGATCACCTTGGAAAGACTGTTCCTGGAATATGACTCGCAGTAGTCAAAACCATTGATCCCGGTAAGTTCGTCCTCGATTTTGCCAGTCACGTTCTTCTCGATCTCTTCCGGCGAGGCGCCGGGATAAGTAACCGTTATCATGGCTACAGGAACGTTCATATCCGGGTTTTCCTGTTTGGGGATCAGGTAATAGCTGTATAAACCGAATATTACCGCGAGCAGGACAAAAAAAATGGTTACTTTCCTGTTTTCGATCGCTTTGGCGATAACTGCTTTCAACATGCCAGCCAGTTCTCCCTTCTAAGGCTGGATCGTCACCTTGTCTTTGTCCTCCAGCCTCTTCATTCCCTCCACCACCAGTTTCTCACCGTCTTTCAGCCCGAAGACCATAACCTGCGTACCCCTGACTGTCCCAAGGGTCACTTCTCTTTTTACCGCTTTCCCTTCCTCAACAACAAAGACAAAGTCCCGGCCGCTTTTCAGGATGCAGGTGATGGGAATAAAAACGCCGCGTTCTTCCCCCACTTTCAGGACAGCCCGCGCCGCGGCACCGGCAGGAAAATCCTTTCTCTCTATTTCTACTTTCACCTCGTAAGCGCGGCTCTGCGAATCGGGCAGCTGGGCGATTTCCGTAACCTTGCCCGTCGTTTCGCTGCCGTCAACAATCACCCTTGCCGTCATGCCGGGGCTTATCCTGCCCACATCCTGCTGCGGCACGCCTACCCGCGCTATAAGGTTTTCGCTTCTCACCGCGACGGCAGGGTAACCCGCAGCCGCAATTTCTCCCTCCTTGACAAAGATGCCAGCCACAAACCCGTCCATCTCCGTCCTGATTTCGCTGTCATTAAGAATATTCCGTTTGTTTTCCAGGTCGATTTCCGCATTTTTGTAAGCCGCTTCCTGCACGGCCAAATCAAGCCTTGCCCGGTCGGCATCCTGCCTGGAAATGGCACCGGCCTCCAGCAGCGATTTATACTTTTCATAATTATCCCGCGAAAACTCGTAAGCCCTTCTGGCCTGGTCCAGGGTATTCTCAGCCGCCTTTACGGCCAGTACAAGCTCCGTGCCGTCGAGGGAAACCAAAAGATCGTTTCTTTTCACCGCCTGCCCGTCGGAAACCTGGACCCTGCCGACTCTGCCGGAAATTTTAAAGCCGTATTTTTTCAATTTGCCCGGTTGGATGGAACCAACATATTCAAGATATACCGGGTACGTCTCTTCCTTTAATTCCACCACTTTTACCGGTTTTGTCTTCTCCTTCAGAGCGCTGTCATCAGCCGCACACCCTGAAATGACCGCACTGCCCGTGATTAACACCAGTAAACCGGCAAACAACGCGCGCCTCATATTAAGCGCCTCCTCCCGTTCTGGCAAGAATCCCAAAGACGAAGATGTCCCGGACCTGTTCAACCAGCTGGTGGGCGGTCATTTCATGCTTCTGCAAGAAATTCAGGTCCAGCAGGTTGTCAAGCGACTTATCGAGAACGGATGTAATAACGTCCGGGTGCAGGCACGAATTAATCTCGCCTGTTTTGGCCCCCTGTTCCAGCAGGCTGTATACCAGTTCCTTCTTGAACCTGCGGAATTCTTCCACCTTGGCCCACTCTTCAGGGAAAAAACGCTGCAGTTCTCCCAGCAGCCAGAGCGGTATCTTGTACTCCGAATAAAGAAAAAAGACGGCGTTGAGCCTGTCAAGCCACGACTTTGACTTTCTGTCCTGGAACGCCTCTATTGTTGCGGCCCGCTCACTCTTGATATAATCGTCAACCACCGCGCTGACAATTTCCCGCTTGCCCTTAAAAAACTTGTAAACCGTCTTCTTGCTGATTCCCATAGCCTCGGCGATGCCGTCTATTGTAAATTTTCTGAACCCGTACCGGCCGATTTCTTCGCCGGCATGCTGGATAATTCTTTCCTTCATGTTGTCTCCTTTGGAAACTTATTTGGTTTCTATAGTTTCCTCACTTTCTAATTTTACACTATCTGGTAACAAAGTCAATCGCAAAGCATAATCCTGGATAAATATTACATAATATATTCCTAAATATTTCGTATTCATCGAATGCCTGCTTTCGCTGCCGCCCAATTGACAAAGCGTTTGTCCAATTATATAATTATTCCGACATTGGAAATCATAAGGCGTTGCAGGCTTAGAAAAGGCGAGCGCTTTTATATTTTTTGCACCGGCCGAATAAAAGAATGGGGGTGGTTTGCCGAAAACATTTCCACAACGACGGGTTCGTTACGGCAACAATCATTTAGAAAATAATTGGAAAATAAGGGGAGGTTAATTCTAATGAGGTTAAACAAAAAGATCGTCCTGGTTATCCTGGTGGCTTTTGTTTTGACTATTGCGGCAGGGTGCAGCGGCACACCGAAGAAAGAGGCACCTGCCCCGGAAAAACCCAAAGAAATCGTGATTGGCGCCAACTTTGAACTGTCCGGTAACGTGGCAACTTTTGGCCAGTCCATCATGAACGCCATGGAAATGGCTATCGCGGAAATAAACGCTTCGGGCGGAGTCCTTGGCGCTAATCTTAAAATGGTCAAGGCGGACAATAAATCGGATGCGGCCGAATCAACGAACTGCGCGACCAAGCTGATAACGCAGGACAAGGTTGTAGCCCTGCTGGGACCAGTAACCAGCACAAACGTTCTGGCCGCTTCTCCCGTGGCTGAACAATATAAAATCCCCCTGCTGACACCGACCGGCACGGCTTCCAAACTGACTGTTGACGACAGCGGGAAAACAAAACCGTACATTTTCAGAAACTGTTTTATTGACCCGTTCCAGGGCCTTGTCGGCGCAAACTTCGCTCTGAATACCCTGAAAGCAAAGACCGCGGCCATCTTCATTGAAAAGAACAGCGACTATGCGAAGGGCTTGTGCGAGGTCTTTGAAAAGACCTTCACTGAAAAAGGCGGCAAAATCGTGGCCAAGGAAGCCTTCGTCACCGAAGACAAGGATTTCCGCGCGCCTCTTACCAAGATAAAATCAACCAATCCCGATGTCCTCTATGTGCCTTCTTATTACGAACAGGACGGACTCATCGCCAAACAAGCCCGTGAACTCGGTTATACAAATCCCATTGTGGGCGCTGACGGTTGGGATTCCAGCAAGCTGTTGGAAATCGCCGGGGCCAAGGCGCTGCAAAAGGTGTACTTTACCAACCATTACTCTGCTTTCAGTACCGATCCGAAAGTGGTCAAGTTCGTTAACGACTATAAGGCCAAGTACGGTTCAGTTCCCGATGCCCTGGCGGCTCTTGGCTATGACGCCACCTACCTGATGGCTGACGCGATCAAGCGGGCCGGTGCTCCCGACCCGGCGAAAATAAGGGACGCCCTGGAAAACACCAAAGGTTTTCAGGGGGTTACCGGAACAATAACCATGGATGACAAGCACAATCCTGTCAAGTCGGCCGTTATCCTTTCCTTTGACAAAGATGGAAATCAGATATTCGTAGAGTCGGTCAATCCGTAAATCAACCAAACAGCAGCACCGTTAATAGGGGGGATCATTCCCCCCTGTTCTCTGTTTCACTGCCCTTGATATTTTCATGAACTGGAGTTGCAAAACATGGAACAATTTTACACATTCTTACAACAAGTGATTAACGGTGTCTCCCTGGGAAGCATTTACGCCCTAATCGCACTTGGCTATACCATGGTCTATGGCATCATAAAGCTGATAAACTTTGCCCATGGAGATATCTACATGGCGGGAGCATACGTGGGCTTTTTTGCCATAACCATTTTTGATATGGGGTTTTTCCCTGCTCTGCTGTCTTCCATGTTTTTTTGCTCGGTCCTGGGAGTAATTATCGAACGTTTTGCCTACAAACCGCTGCGGAATTCAACCAGGATTGCGGCCCTGATAACGGCGATAGGCGTCTCGCTGTTTTTGGAGTACGGCGGAATGCTCATCGTCACTCCGCAGCCCAGGGCCTTCCCCAATGTGTTCCCCCAAACCAAGATAAATTTTTGGGCAGGCAACGTCTATATTACAAACCAGCAGATCGTTATCCTGGCAGTAACGGTTTTACTCATGATAATCCTCCAGTACATCGTCTTTAGAACGCAAGTCGGCAAGGCCATGCGCGCTGTTTCCTTTGACAAAGAAGCCGCACAGCTAATGGGAATCAATGTGGATACGACTATATCCGCAACGTTTGCCATCGGTTCGGCCCTTGCCGGTGCCGCCGGAGTACTGGTAGGAATCTATTACACCTCCATCACGCCTCTGATGGGCATAATTCCCGGCCTTAAAGCCTTTGTCGCCGCCGTCCTGGGAGGGATCGGCAGTATACCGGGCGCGGCCGTTGGCGGTCTTTTGATGGGGATAATAGAAGCCATGGTCAGCGGCTACTGGAGTTCTACTCTGCGCGACGCCGTTGCCTTTGGGATCCTTATTCTAATTCTCATCATAAAACCGTCCGGCATTTTCGGCTCAAATATCCGGGAGAAAGTGTAGGTGGACCTCATGCGGGAAATCTTCAACAAAAAGATGCTGGCAACCGTTTTCGCCATATGCCTGCTTTATGGTTCCATCCAGTTTTCCATTGCCGCAGGAAAACTGAACCCGTTTTACGAACTCAACGCCGTTCTGATCTGCATAAACATAATACTCGCTGTCAGCTTGAACCTGATCAACGGGTTCACCGGCCAGTTCTCCATTGGTCATGCCGGGTTCATGGCCATTGGCGCATATGCTTCGGCTATCTTAACAGTCAAGTTTCACCAGCCTTTCTTTCTAGCCATTCTGGCAGGAGCAGCCGCAGCCGCATTCATCGGCTTCCTGATCGGCCTCCCCACATTACGGTTAAAGGGAGATTACCTGGCCATAGCCACCCTGGGGTTTGGAGAAATAATCAAGGTGCTGTTCATCAACTTTGAATATGTCGGAGGAGCCAGCGGTTTCCACGGCATACCTCACATTACAACCTGGACGTGGTCATTTTTCCTGGCCGTCTTCACTGTCTTGTTTATTAAAAACTTTATCAACTCCACGCACGGCCGGGCCTGTATCGCCATCCGGGAAGATGAAATTGCGGCTGAAACCATGGGCATAAACACGACAAAATACAAGGTCATGGCTTTTACTATCGGGGCATTCTTTGCCGGGGTTGCCGGAGCGCTTTTTGCCCATTACTTCTATATTCTACAGCCCAACAACTTTGGCTTTTTGAGGTCCGTAGACTATCTGGTCATGGTTGTGCTTGGCGGTCTCGGCAGCATTACCGGTTCCATCCTTGCTGCCGTGGGTCTAACAATCATCAACGCTGCCCTGCAGAGCGTGGCTGAACTGCGGATGGTAATTTACTCCATTCTCCTGATAATCATCATGCTGTTCCGTCCCCAGGGTCTAATGGGCAACAGGGAAATCAGCATGCAACTATTTGCGCGCCTGGGAAGGAGGGAAAAGTATGGCACTCCTGGCAATAACTAATTTGAGCAAGTCTTTTGGCGGCTTAAGCGCAGTCAGCAATTTCAACCTGGAACTCCAGCCCGGCGAACTGGTGGGGCTTATTGGCCCCAACGGGGCGGGAAAAACGACCGTCTTTAACCTGCTTACCGGGGTATACGAACCAACCGAAGGAGATATCGAATTCAACAACGAAAGCATCATCGGATTAAAGCCTTACGAAATAACGCAGCGCGGCATTGCGCGCACCTTCCAGAACATCAGGCTCTTCGGAAACCTGAGCGTGCTCGACAACGTACGCATTGCCTACCATTCACACGTCAAATACAGCCCGGCCTCGGCGGTGCTGCGCCTGGCCTCCTATCACCGGGAAGAGGAAATGCTGACCAGGAAGGCTGTCGACTTTTTGAAGATTTTTAACCTGGACGGCAAAAAGGACGAAACAGCCAAAAACCTCCCTTACGGCCAGCAAAGACGCCTGGAAATAGCCCGGGCCCTGGCCGCCCAGCCCAAACTGCTCCTGCTGGACGAGCCTGCAGCCGGGATGAACCCTCACGAAACACAGGAACTGATGAACCTGATCAAGTGGATTCGCCAGGAATTCGACCTGACGATCCTGCTCATCGAACATGACATGTCCCTGGTCATGGGAGCATGCGAGAGGATCTACGTTCTTGACTACGGCCTGATCATCGCCCACGGCAGCCCGCAGGAAATCAAATCCAATCCCAGGGTTATCGAAGCCTACCTGGGCGAGGAGGTGGCTTATGCTTAAGCTGGACGACATCAACGTTTATTACGGCGCGATCCACGCCGTCAAGGGAATCTCCCTGGAAGTAAAAGAGGGGCAAATCGTGACCCTTATCGGGGCAAACGGCGCCGGCAAGAGCACCATTTTGAAAACAATTTCCGGTCTCCTGCGTCCCAAAACCGGAGAAATATATTTCGAAAATATGAAGCTTA
Source organism: Peptococcaceae bacterium (assembly GCA_024655825.1). NCBI lineage: Bacteria > Bacillati > Bacillota > Clostridia > Eubacteriales > Peptococcaceae > Peptococcaceae bacterium. The sequence continues at coordinate 118,192 of JANLFJ010000002.1, forward strand.
ACGCCATGCAGGCCCAGGACATCGTCAAAGCCGGTGTGTGCCAAGTGCCGGAAGGGCGGCGGGTTTTCGCCAACATGTCCGTCCTGGAGAACCTCGAACTCGGCGCCTTCCTGGAAAAAGACAAAAAGAAAGTTAAGAAAAACCTGGAACACGTTTTTGAAAAATTTCCCCGGCTGAAAGAGCGGCTTCACCAGCTGGCAGGGACTTTGAGCGGCGGGGAGCAGCAGATGCTGGCTATTGGTCGCTCCATGATGTCAAAGCCCAAACTGATGCTGCTGGACGAGCCGTCCATGGGACTGGCCCCGCTTCTGGTCAAGGAAATATTTTCGATCATAAAAGAAATCAACGAGGGCGGCACCACCATCCTGCTGGTCGAGCAAAACGCCCACATGGCCCTCTCGATTGCAAACTATGCCTATGTCCTGGAAACAGGAAAGATTGTTCTTGAAGGAACGGCCAGGGAACTGGCTGAATCCGAAGAGGTAAAGAAGGCTTATCTCGGCGGGTAACCCCATTACTCAAACAGGTGGTGAACCATGTATGCTGGTAAAAGAAAAAATGACGCCCAACCCGATCACGATCACCAGGCAGGCGACGATAGCCCAGGCCCTGGAAATAATGCGTCAAAACAAGATAAGACGGCTTCCTGTCATGGACAAAGATAGCCTTGTCGGCATAGTAACCGACCGCGACCTGAGCGAAGTCAGCCCTTCCCGCGCCACGTCCCTGAGCATCTTCGAATTGAACTACCTTCTTTCCAAAACCAAAATCGGTGACATCCTTTCCCCCAAACAAAAACTCATAACGATTAGCCCCGACGCCTTTCTGGAAGAAGCGGCTCTCCTCATGCGAAACCATAAAATAGGCGGTATCCCGGTAGTGGAAAACGGCAAACTGGTAGGCATCATCACTGAAACCAACATATTCGACGCCTTTATCGAGATAATGGGATTGCGGCAGGAAGGCTTCCGCCTCACCGTCAAACTGGTTGAGGATAAACCCGGCGTCCTGGCCGAGGTCGTCAGCGCCATCGCTTCCTGCGGCGGCAACATCACCCACATCAGCACGTATCCGGCCGGCGGGCATGCCCTGATCGTCTTCCGGATCAACCGGGGCTCGGCGCAAGATATACAGGAGGCCTTGGGCAAGCTAGGGTACGAGGTATACGTCCACCAGCAAAACAATGTCCAATAAGGCAAAACGGAACTCCTCCCTGGTGGGAGGAGTTCCGCTGTTTTATTCATATATCCAGGTAATCCTCCGGCGCCCGGTAAAAAAGAAACCCGTTTTCCGCCGCCGCCTTTTTGGCCAGGCGAAGGCGTTCGCCAGGCTGTTTTCCTTCCATCAAGAGCAGCACTTTGAGTCCCGCCTTCTCTTGCAGCGCTTTCAAGCGGTTCATCACCGCCTCAAGCCACGCTTTGCTTTTCGTCTCCGCAAACGGCGGGTTTTCCCAGCAAATCCCGTCAACCAGCCGTGCCGTGTAAAGGCACAACCTCTCCAGCCCGTTGTTCTGGACGAAGACATGACCCTCGTATTCTTCCCTGAATTCTTTGAGCAGGTTGACAGCCGCCATTATTAAACCGTCCCTGCACTCCGGCGAAAGAGCCGGGTGCTCCACATTCCCGATGGTATCAAGGAAAAGCCCGTCATATCCCGAAGACAGCAGGCTGCTCGCCTTGCGGCGAAGCAGCCTGTTCCATCTTTCCGACCGCAAATCAGCCATCCTGTTGCCGTATATCCCGTTGATCAGCGGTACGCCTCCGCCGGCCGACAAAAAATCCTCCTTTTGCAGCGCCTCAAATTCACCGGCGCCTGGAGAAATTTCTATTGCACTTAAATAAGCCAGGACAAGGGTTCCCGCTTCCCGCATCGTTTTAAGAGACGCCTGAGCCTGGCCCGAAGGTTCAACAACGGCCAGGTCGAAACGGGCCAGTTCCTCTGCCCTGCCCCGGCCGTAATACAACGCGAAATTCCTTATCCCCGCAAAAGCTTTTCTCCTTTCCAAACCCCAGGCTCACCCCAACAGCTTGTCAAATTTCGGACCCATCCTGTACAGGTATTCCGTGTAAACAAAACAGGTCGCGCAGGCGTTCCCGTGAGCCTCGCACATAACGCCTTCCACCTCCCAGCAATTGCGGTCAGTCCTGCCGAAAGCCGGGCATTTTGCGCAAATGCCCGGAGGCGCGCACCTCATCTCCCAGCAAGCCCCCAGGGACCGTCCCCTGGACGCCGGCTGCGCCTGCTTCTTTTTGAACCAGCCAACAAGCGCGTTGACGGCATCCGGGTCAAGCTGTGTCCCCGCAGCCGTCTTCAATAGTTCCATGGCTTTTTCGAAGGGCAGCGGGTCCCTGTACTGCCGGCCGCTTATTTTGGCCAAAAAAGTTTGAACCACGGCCACGATCCTGGCACCCAGGGGAATGTCCTCCCCTTTTAAGCCGGCCGGGTAACCGTTGCCGTCCATTCTTTCATGGTGATACCTGATATAATCGGCCACTCTCTTATTGCCCAGTGTCGCCTCCACAATCGCCGCGCCCACTTCGCTGTGCAGCTTCATGGTCTCGTACTCCGAATCCGAGTACTGCCCAGGCTTCAACAGCAGGTCGTTGGGGAAACCCAGGACACCGATGTTGCTTAAGGCTGCCGCCAGGACAACATCCTGAATTTCCTCCTTGTCCAGGTTCATTTCCCTGGCAATAATTCCCGCGTAACGGGCCATCAGCTCGGAATAGCCCGTTGTATGCGGGTTCAGGTTGTCTATCGCCTCGGCCATCATTTTCAACATATCCAGGTAAGACCTGGATAGTTCGTCAAACTTTTGTTTGCTGTCCAGTATGTCGGAGACCCTTTTGATCATAAGTTGAAGGCCGGTAAACCGACGAAGCTCAACCTGCGGCGCCTCGTTGTACCAGAAAACCGCGATCCCCCTTTTCTTTTGGGCTGGCACGTTGACCAGAATGACCACCTCGATGCCGCCGGCGCTTAAAAACGAGGGCAGCTCGTAAAAATCTCGGTCCTCCCTTGTCAGGGCGCGCAGGTCCTCCTTGGCCAGGACCCTGTCGATTGCCCCGTGCCCGGCGGTATTGACTCGAAAAACCTCGCCGGCCTGGTCTCCCGTCCTGCTGAGATAAACAACGTCGTACCCGTCGGGTTTTGAAACCAGCAAGGCCCCTCCGCTTGCCGCGATCATGTTTATAGCCAGCTCCATCATCATGCCGATTGTGCCCGCATAATCCATGGTTGCCTGGGCAACGTTATGCATGGCCAGGGTGGAGGCTGTTTGAATATCAACCCTGTTTTTAAGGCCTTCCATATCGATCAGGACATCGATGACGGGCTGCAGCGACCTGCTGATATAATTGAGCATCTCTTTGTTTTTCCGGGCCACGCCTTTCACCGGGCCGATGCGCACAAGCGCCCTCCCGCCCTGCACGGGAACCACGAGCAAGGGGATCGCGCCTTCCTTAACCTGGGTAATAGTGGAAGGCTGGGAATTGACCGGCAGGGAAAGCGGCGGCAGGTACTCTTCCTTTTTATACGGCAAAAGCCCGCTGTAAGCGGGGCCTGCCTTCCCTTCCCCGTCTTCGGCGTGCCTGACGGCTTTTAGGACAAAACTGTCTTTTTGGGGATCGCGGATATAAAAATAGTACCCTCCGGCCCTTACCAGCGGCTCAAAGATTTCCAGCAGTTCGGAGGCGTTCTCTTCCACCCCCTTGGACAGTTTGAAACTCGCCACTATCCTGTCCAAAACCTCGCGCTGCCTGCGGGCTTTTTGGGCCCTTCCCCTCTGGTATAAACAGAGAAACAGCAAAACAAGCGCGGTTATGGACAAGCCCTGCACATAATAGCCCTCGTCAACACGGCCAAGCAGGCCTTTGAAATACTGCAGCTGGTTTATTACAGCGCTGGCAGCCGCCTCACCTGCCGTCATATTCTTCCACCTCATCTCCTTGAACAAAGCGGTCCATTTGTTCGATGGCCAACCGCTGAGTTAGCTCCTTGACCCTTTCCTGCAGCACGGAAATTTGGATGGACTGGTGCAGCGTAATAAACAGGATGACAAGTATCGACAGCAGGAACAACAAGGTGGGAGGGTACTTGACGCCGGCCAGGTCGGCCATTATTTCCAGCGTATCCGGCATCGTGGAAAAAACCAGTATGGCCAGCGCCCCGCAAAGCCAGAACAGGGAATTGCGCTCGTTTATTTTCCTTTTAACCAGCAGGTAGAAAACCGCGCACACTGCGCTCAAGCCTGTAAATAGAATGACGATTCTTAACGTGCTGCCCATAACCCTATCCCCCCCGCTTCAATTTCGGTCGCAGCAAAACCACCAGGATACTGACCAGCATCTTTATAAAATAGAAGAGCGGCCGCAGTCCCGCGTGCATGCTCCTCCCGTATTCCCTTCCCCGTATGTTGGCCGGAAATTCGACCACTTTGAACCCCGATAGAATCATCTGGATCAGGACATCGGCATCCGGGTAGTCCGGCGGGAAGTGGCCTATCTCGCTGTAATGGCGAAACGTCCTCCGGCTGAGTCCCTGGAGGCCGGAAGAGGGATCGGTTACCTTCACCCCGGTGGAAGCTTTGATTACCAGCCTGAAAACGTTGATGGCCATCCTTTTCAGGAAGCCGGTCTTAAAAGCGCCGCGGCCCAAAAAGCGCGAGCCGATAACGATGTCGTACCCTTTTTCCAGCAAATTCAGGATTGTTTTGATGTCTTCCGGGTCATGCTGCCCGTCGCCGTCGAACTGGACGACATACCTGTACCCTTCCGAAACGGCGTATTTAAACCCGGCCTGCAGCGCTCCCCCGTAACCCAGGTTAAAGGGCAGCGAAATCAACCTGACCTTTTCCGCTCTAACCACGGCTTCCGTATTATCGGTTGAGCCGTCATTTACAACCAGTATGTCGATGTATGGGTTCGTCTTTTTTAAACCAGTTAGAACCTTCTTAATATTACCGCCTTCGTTGTACGCCGGAATTATAACAAGACAGTCCCTCACCAGGGAATCCCCCTTATTAAGTATAATATAGCAGACAGGGCAAAAGTTTTAAAGAAAAACCCGCACCTCAATACCAATTTATGGTGCTAAATGATTTTAAAATAACGCAGCCCGCTCAAGTATCCAATACCGGCCAGCAGGACAACCAAAACCGCATACAAGGCGCGGACCAGAAAGCCGCTTTCCTGGGGCCAAAAATTCCAGGCGTAAGCGCAAATTAAGGCGATGACCAGCACAATTAAATTAGCCCCAAGGACCCTGGCGACCTTTGACATGCCGTTTTTGAAAGACAATCCGAGTCTTTTTTTCAATGCCAAAAGCAAAACAGCCGCATCAAGGGTCGCTCCCACCGCCAGCCCGTATCCCAGGCCTGCCGAACCCAGCCTATTGACCAGGAAAAAGTTTAAGGCGATGCTTGTCGACGCCGCCAGGGACGTGGTCAAAAGCGGCAGCAGCATCCTGCCCATGGCCAGGCATACCCTGTGGCAGATATACTCGGTGGCAAGACCTGCAACTGCCAGGGAATACCCGGCTAATATGCCCGAGGTGATGGCCAGCGAATCGTGTCCAAAAGCGCCCCTTTGCAGGAGAATGGAAACGATAGGGACCCGCAGGACATGGAGGATGATCGAAAGGGGGAGAGAAACAATTATAACCAGCCAGAAAGCGCTGGCAAAAGTTGCCCTGAATTCACTGGTATCTCCCAATCCTTTGGACCTGGACATGGACGGCAGGATAACCATGCCCACCGCGGCGACAAAAACCCAGACGGGAAACTGGGCCAGCCTGTAGGCGTAGTTCAGCCCGGCAATCGCCCCCACTTCCAGGTATGAGGCCAGGTACCGTTCGCTGAACAAAACGCTTTGAGCGGCAAGCAGGATCAGCAGGTAAGGAACAAAAGCGGACAAAACCTGCCGCATCCCCTCCAATATCGCCGCCCGGTTATCGAAAAAAGAACGGAAAACTGCAACAGCCGGAAATTTGATTTTGCCCTTGAAAAACAACCCGCCCCAGGTCAAAACGGACATGGAGAGGACGGCAATGACGATAAAATAAGCAACAACGTACACGCCCCTTGCTGCCGGCATTTTCAAAAACACCATGGCCAGGATGCCGGCTAAATAAACGCCGTTATAGAGGACAGGAGCAAAAGCGGAAACAACAAAACGGCCGTGCGCCTGCAGCAAAGAATTGCCGGCCGCGGCAGCAGGAGCGAAAACAATTATCGGCAAAAAAATAGCGAAAAAGTCAAGGCACAAGTGTTTTGCTTCCGGTGAAAGCCCGCTTCCCAGGACATCAATGATGTTTACCCTGAAGATGTCGAACAGTCCGAACACAAACAGCGAGATGAGCAACAGGAAAGCAGTCGTGTAAGCTGCGCACAGGCCCATCAAGCCCTTATTCCTGGCATGTATTTGGGAGTACAAGGGCACGCAGGAGGCAACAATCGAGGCGGATAAAAGATTCATCCCCACCATGTCGGGAAGAAAAAAGGCCAGCAGGAAAACGTCGGCATACAAAGTCGTGCCCAGGTATGAAGCCAGAGCAATGTCCCGCGTAACAGCAACCATACTCAAAAGTATATTGATCATTATGATCGGGGCGACATCGCTTTTTGCATATTCTTTTATTATTTCGGCGGTTTTGTTAATACAGCTTTTCAAGACGATACCTCAAATTGCATAATACTAAGAATTGCGGGAAAGACCCTGGGCTAATCTTTCCAGTTCAATTTTCAATAAAGCTGTTTCCTGGGTCAGGTTTCTTATTCTTCTCGAACTCCTGGACAGGGCAACAGTCAAACTGAACACAATCGCTATCAAAAAAAGATTGCCTGCAAGAAAGAGCATGTTGAGACGGTCAGCTATGCCGAACAAATCCGCCAGGCCGCTCAGTACCAGCGGGTTTACAGCGAGAAAAACGAGACAAACGCCTGAAAACAGCCAGAGCAAGGAATATTTCAGTTCAAGCAGTTCTTTTTTTATTAAATGAACCACGGAAAACGTAAAAAAAAGAGAACTAACCGCCATAATTATTTGTATTCTTTTCATAAACCCCTAACCTCCGGTTTATCTTTTTGGGTGCCTTCATCAAACTGAAAAAAACAGCCAGGCTCACCTTGATCATATAATAAACAGCTTTGCCGCGGCTGATCGAAGAAACCCCGGCAGTCCGTTCGGCCATTGTAACCGGGACTTCGCTGATCCGCAGACCATTTCTGAGGGAATCGATGATCGATTCAACGGATGCGTAGTCGGCAGGGTAATTAAATGCAAAATGCTCTATGGCCGCCCTGCCGCACACCCGGAAACCGGAAGTGGGATCGTAAATCTTCACCCCTGTTAATATTTTAATGAGAAATGAAAAGTAATAAATCCCTATTCTTCTGACCAGGGTGGATTTAAACCCTCCCTGGTTAATAAACCTGGACCCGATTACGATATCGCTTTTCTTATCCTGCAGTGCCTTTATCATTGCCGGTATTTCACTTGAACTGTGCTGGCCGTCCCCATCTATTTGCACGACAATGTCGTAACCATGTTTCAAAGCAAACTTATACCCTGTTTGCAGGGCACCCCCGATCCCAAGGTTGTTTGAAAGATCCAACACCATTACCTGTTCTTTTCTGGCCGCTTCTCCCGTTCGATCAACCGACCCGTCATTGACAACAAGTATATCGCCGCCCGGGAGGCTCCGCTTTACCTGAACTATAACTCCCGCAATGTTCTCCTCCTCGTTGTACGCTGGTATTACAACCAAGATTCTACTCATAGAACTTCTCCACCTTTTGTAAAAGCTATCTCCGGCAATTCAGTTTGATAACAGAGAAACGCCCTGCTTGCACAAATCGATTAAATCCTGGGGGCTCCTGACATTAGCCAGCATCCTTAAAATATAGGACGGGCGCAAATAGAAGCTGTATATAGCGTAATTCCTCAATTTCCACAGTTTTTCCCTGGACAGAAGCGATGTCTCGATCACGGGATACCCCCTTGAGGGGTCCAGTTCTTCCTCCTCTCCCGCCAGCCAGCCGTTTTCCAGGCAGCGCTCGCGCAGCGTCGTCCCCGGAAGGGGTATGGCGACATTAAACGACGCGTAATCGCACCTTATTTTCTTGGCCAGTTCTATGGTTTGTTTTAAAGTCTCTTCCGTTTCGCCGGGTAAGCCTAAAACAAAGTGGGCCAGGGTTTTAATCCGCAAACGTGAGCATAATTCAAACATGCTCACTATTTCTTCCACCCTGACATCTTTATTGTTGTGGTCCAGGATTTGCTGGGACGCGCTCTCCACGCCGAACTGGATCGTGTGGCAGCCTGCTCTTTTCATCAATTTCAACATGTCTTCGTCCAAAACATTAACCCTGGACGCGCATACCCACGAAAACCCGTGAAACCGGGAAATCATTTCTTCACATATTCTCCTGGCGACACCCGCCGGAATTCCAAAAGTAAAGTCTTTGAAAAAGATTTCCCTTATGCCGAGGCAATCAAGTTTTTCAAGCTCTGGAACGATATTCTCCCAGGGACGGTACTTAAAATCAAGCCTTTCTGCTATACAGTAGCTGCACTGGTAGGGACACCCGTAATTCGTAAGCATGCTGGTAAAAGGCCTTTGCCTTCCATGCGGTATCCGGTATTTGTTCAGCGGGAACAGTTCATGCAGGGGAACCGGAACGGAAAACTCCTTCAGTTTTTGGGGCGGTTTTAAAACGATTTCGTCCCCACGGCGCAGACAAATATCATACAAATCCTCTTTGCCCTTCAGGTAACCCAGGAGGGAATCGCTTGTAAAATCCATTAACACGGCATCCAGGAAAGGATGCTGTTCCATTATTTCCTTGCATCTCTCCCTCAGAACGCCTCCCGAACCTATCAAAACGGCTCCCGTAATTTCTTTTGCCTTTTGCATAAATATGAAATCCTCAAGCCAGGAAGAAATCCCGGTAATAAAAACAATACAGTCGGGTTTAAATTTTCTTATTTTTTCCAACGCAACCGCATCATTAATCCTTTCAATAAGCGCGTCAAGAACAGCCACTTCATGCTCTGCGGACAGGATCCCGCTTTGCATTAGCAAATCAATGGGAGGCCAGTAATAGCTGGCTTTCGACACGGTGGAACAATGCTGGTCTCTCAAATAAAGCCTTTTCCCCGGCGGGTTTAACAACAATACTTTTCCCAAGTGTTCAACCCTCCTTTTCCTTATAATGGTAGTACCGGATATTTTTTTCCTTTTATTGCTTCGCCCAGGGTGGTGAATTTAAACCTTTTGAACAACGCTTCCAGTTTTCTTACTGTCGTCTCCAAGTTGTGATAGTGAACGAATTTAATAAGCGCAGGCACCTTTAACCTTGGCTGCTTTATGTCTGTCTCCCAGGGATGCGTGTAAACCATTGCCGGCTTTTGTTTATTCACGCTGGCCAGCATCTTGATGATTAACCATCCCGGCAGTAGGCGTAAATACAAGCCGCCAGCAAAAGGAAAACGATAATTCCATATTTGGAAAACCGTGGGAGGATATTCCAAAATATTGAGGGTTTTACCGTCAACAACGGGGTAATAAGGCCCACCGGGAGCTTTGCTTATTCCATATAAAGGATTCCTAAAAGGGTAAATGCTGGAACTGCAGGTAAAACCCTCTTCTTCCAGAATTATCAAGGCCCATAAACACTTCCTGGTGATCGACCATGAGGGTGCCCTGTAAAATTTCACCGGCCTTCCGGTGATATCCTCAAGTAAACTTTTGGAGTGCAGGAGCTCCTTTCTGAACTCTTCCGGTTTTTGTTCATACACCAGCTTGTGCCAGTATCCGTGAGAGCCGATTTCATGCCCGTTTTCAACGATTTTTTTAATAAGTCCCGGGTGTTTTCCGGCCACACAGCCAAGGATGAAAAAAGTCGCCTTAAGGTCGTGTTTCTCCAACAGCCCAAGAAGCAAAAGAGTGCTTTGCTCGATCCTGTCCTGGCAATGCTCGTACTGGTCTACTGAAATATTTAAAGCATTAGCGTGATACCAATCTTCTATATCAACTGTCAGTATATTTTTCAAAGTAATCACCCTTTAAAACAAATCTCCACATTTCGCGGTCGAGCAGGTACCTGAAACACGCTAAAAGAAAGCCTAAGGCTGGTAGCGGGTCGTCCAGGGAGAGGATGTCGTCATAAACATCCCTTTTTTTTCCGGCCAAAAATGGCGGATCCATTTTCAGCCTGTCTTTGTTGGTTATGAAATGAAGAATATCGCCCGGCAGAAGCCAGCGACATTTTATGCCCTGCTTGTATGAATTTACTTCTTCCGCATCCCCCTCCACAGCCAGCTTATACAAAAGCCAGGGGAAATCTACTCCCGCTATAACAGCCAGGTGCAAGGAGCCCCAAAACCTCGGGTTTATTTCCATGAAGTATGCCTTCCCCTGCTTGTCCACCAGGAATTCAAGCTCGGCAATCCCTGTCCAATTCAAATCCTTCAACAACTTTAATCCCTGCTCTACCAGTTCCGGGAAAAAGACGCTTTCCTGCACCACGCTTGTTCCTATATCCACCGGATAATGCCTGATCTGTCTTTGCACAAAAGAAGCCCTCAATTGAGAAGATTTGTTAAACAGAAGACACACGCTGTATTTTGCGGCAGGCGGTATATATTCTTGTATAATCGGATAAGGATGCTCCTTGTGAACCCTAAGATAAACCCCGGCTAACTCCTTTCTTTCCTTTACAAGCTTTATGCCCCTTGAACCCGAACTTTTTCGCGGCTTGATCACTACTGGTAATTCCAGTCTTTTGATTATATCGTCTAATTTCTCCAAATCATTTGGCTGCACAGTCTCCGGGCAAAGCAGCCCTGCGCGCTGTGCGGCTAAAACCGAGAGCCCCTTGTCGGCAGCAATCCTGTAACTATCTACCGGCGGCAAAACAAAATGGCAAATCTTTTCCACTTCTTCCCTTCGTTCCATAACAACTTCCAGAGCTGCGTCATCCACGGGCATACATGCGTCACAGCGATACTTTTGCAGGCTTTCAACAAGCCAATTGAAAAATTCTCCAGGATATTTCTTCGGATCGGGATAAACCAATGAACGGCTGCAATACTTGGAATAAAGAGCGGGAGCAAATCTGGTCTTTTCCGCTGCCAGCACTTCCAGCCCTTTTTTGCCCAATGAGCGGACAACTGCCAGGGTCATCCTGGGTTGACCGTCCGTAACCAATATCCTTGCCTTCATTTCTCGCCTGCTCCCTATTTGTTTTTCCTTTTTAATCCCCTGCCCAAAACCTCTTTCCACATTTGAAGGTCCGGCAAGTACCTTAAACAAGCTAAAACAAAACCCAGTGTCGGCAGCGGGTCGTCCCAGGACAGGATGTCGTCATGCACATTTCTTTTCTTGCCGGCTAAAAACGGGGGGTCCATTTTAAACCTGTCCTTATTCGCTATGAAATGAAGGATATCACCAGGCAACAACCAGCGTCCCATCAGTCCGGTTATATATGTATGCACTTCTTCCACATCCCCTTCCATGGCCAACCTGTACAAAAGCCATGGAAAATCAACTCCTGCCAGTATCGCGGTATTTAATGACGCCCAAAGCCTTGGATTCACTTCAATAAAGTATATTCTCCCCTGCCTGTCCACCATAAATTCAAATTCAATCGGCCCAAACCATTCCAGCTTTTTCATAAACGTCATGGCAAGATCTATCAGTTCGGGATAATAAACGCTTTCCTGTATTGTGCTCGAACCTATATCCACCGGGTAAAGCCTTATTGGCTTGTAAACATAAGAAGCCCTCAGTTCGGAGTCTTTATTAAACAGCAAACACAGCCCATATTTTTGGGTGGGGAATATATATTTCTGGACAATAGGGTAGGGGTATTTCCTGTGAACGTGGAGATAAGTATCGGCAAAAACCTTTTTTTCTTCGGCCAGGCATATTCCCCGTGAACCAGAACTGTTCCTCGGTTTTATGATCACCGGAAAATCCAGCCGGTTCGCAATATCGTCCAGTTCTTCCAAGTTGCCGGGCGCGATAGTGTCCGGGCAAAGAAGCCCCGCACGCTGGGCCGCCAGCACTGACAGCTCCTTATCGGCGGCAATCCTGTAACTTTCCACCGGCGGCAGTACAAAACGGCAAATACTTTCCAATTCATCCTTATGATCCATAATCACTTTTAGCGTCGCGTCGTCCATAGGAATGCACACGTCGCACTGGTAATCCCGCAAAGTTTTTACCAGCCAGCCAAAAAATTGATCCTGTTTATTCTTTGGATCGGGATAAACCAACGCCTTTTTGCAGTATTTGGAGAACAGCGCAGGAGCAAATCTTGTTGTTTCAGCCGCCAGCACCTCCAAACCTTTTTTACCCAGTGAACGCACCGCAGCCAGCGTCTTCCTTGGCTGTCCGTCCGTCAGGAGCACTCTTTTTCCCATCCGTTTTCACCCGTTTCCATTAAGATCAGGTTCATGAAATATATGGTATATTTTTAGATTATCATCCTCATAAAAAACCGTTATGTTATCGTGCGACCTTTGGTAAGCCTCCATTAGCCTGGCCGCTTTGGCTTCAATGATACCTCTTTGTTCAGCATTTATATAATATTGTTTATAAGGATTATCTCCTTCCGGTTCAAGCTCTTTTTCGGCATCTGCCTGCATTACTTTTCTTCCCAAGTATAAAGGTACTTTTTCCACATAAACAAAGACGTGGTGTGTCGGGATAGGCAGTTTAAAGTCGGGGCTCTCCAATTCTTCCGGCGTAAATCTTTGCACAAACCTGAGAAGGTCATAATGCCATCCTATACCAAGCGCTTGTTGATATTGTTCCGCTGGCGCCACAATCGTCCAGTCAAGCGGTTTAAAATCCCTTTTGATGACCAGGTAATTCAATACTGCAGCCTCATATTCAAGGGTACTCGCCTGGAGCTTACCCGGCGGGTAAATATATAACACAAACAGGCAAAGAACAGTAACAGCAGTCTTATAAAATATATTTTTTGCACGTTCAGCCGCGGCAGAAGAAAAAAGCGGGAACAAGCGAATCAAAAGATCTAAGCCGCAGGAATACACGGTCGCCAGCATCATTGACAAAAACATGCTTGTCCTGTACGGGTCAATTAATACGGGCAGGTTTAATTCCAGTCCCCGGTAATGGAGAATCGTGAAAAAAGTGATAAAGGCTATGCTGGCGATTCGCACTGTTTTATATTTGGCTTTTACAAAAATAACATAATAAAGGATTAGGAAAATGATTAATAGCAGCGCGCAATCAATAAAAGGATTTTTAGTCACCATCTTCTGGAGGTAACCCATAAGGTCCAGTTTTAGCGACCCGGCTTTAACGTACGCTTTAACGTAGCTTGCGGAAGAACCATGAAAATCTTTCCCCCCCAGCAAACCAACAGCCAAGGGCAACAAACCGGCGGCAACCGCTGCCAGGCTGTAACCGGCATAGTCGAAAATATTTCTTATTTTAATTCGTAATACTACTAGGGCAACCGCCATCATTATCGCCGACCAAAGGCCCAGGTACACCGTGGAAAAAGGATGTATCAGGACCGTCACCGAAAGGGCCTCGGCAAAAAGCAGCAGGTATCTCCTCTTGCCCGATTTCAAGTATAGCCAGAAGAAATACAAACCAGGCAAAACGAAGACGACAGCGTGTTCCTGGGCGATGAGGGACACCTGCCTGGAAATCGCGGAAGGGAACTCCGGCCTGGTAACAAGCCCGAATACCACGGCGGCAATCAAACTGGCCGCTCTGTTTTCAATCATCCTCACTGCAAAATAATACACGCTTAAAAATATCATCACACCTATGAATGGGCCAATGAACCTGCTTAACCAGTACGGGTCGATAAAAAACGTCTTGTGCAGGGCAGAAAGGCACGCATGGGACCCGAAGGGGTAAACGCCGTCGTGGTATATTTGGTTCAGGCTAAGGTATTTTTGCCAGGCCAAGCTAACGTAAGAGTCCGGAGCTGCAAACGTGGCATGGGACACAGAGTGCCTGAACCTGATAAAGGCTGCCCCGATGAAAACAATGACGGGAAAAAGCCCGTAAAACGGGTCGTGGAAACCCGTTTTAACCTGGCCCCATGCTTCTTTTTTAAGTCTTTTAAGCCACGCGTAGAAGCGGCGACGCGATTCTCCGGCAAACCCCGTGTCTCCTTCCGAAATGTTGAACAGCTGGACAAGCAAGGCCAGGCCGAGGCCTTCAAGCACGGCGAACCATGATTTTCCCTTCCGCCTGATTATCAGGACGTACGCCACCAGGTATGAAAAGAGGAGCGAGAATGTGTCATACAGTTTCAAGAAGGCTAAAATATGCACTATTATAATCGTCAATAAAGTGGAATGGGTGAGGCTGATAAACACCTTGTCCAGGAATTTGTCGGCCTCTTCATCAAAACTGGCGATGCGTGAAGGGATGATTATATAAAGCAGGCAAAACACAAAAATCACTTTTATCATCATCGCGATGGTGTAACCCTGGCTGATCATACCGCCTCGCCCTCCGCTAGCTCCGGATTGAACCCTGTTCCTGGCCCCAGATCTTTTGGAAGGTTTCCTCCCTGGTGACAGGCTGGTGGATACGCGCTATTTTAAGGTTTTCATCCTCGTAAAACAGGCTCAGGTTATCGTGTGTTTTCTCGTATATCGCCAGCCACTCCTTCAACTGCTGGTTTTCCTTTTCCCGCTGGTCATAGATGGACTTTTCTCTGTTTGCCCTGAAAACCCTTTTCTCGTGGTAAATGAAAATATCGGGTGGACATCCTTCCAGCTTTTCAGCACGCGGGTCGTACGTTTTTAGAAAGTCGCCGAGCATCATATGATAACCCCTGCTGTACACCAGGGCGTATCCCTCTTCCTGCGACACAATCATCCACTCGGTGCGGCGCAGCGTTGAACTGATGCGCAGGTATTGCTCCACGCCGCTTTCATACTCCATTTTATAAGGGATAATGGGTTGAGGACGGATAGAAAAGAAAATAAAGCCAAGAAAACAAAAGCATAGAACCAATTCAACCGCCCGGCGCCTTAGCGGCGCAGCCAGCTGGCCGGCGGCAAACCAGCCCGCGCCCATGCACACCGGCGATACCAGCCCCCACAGCTCCCGGGCGCGCGTGGATATGACCAAGCTCCCGCTTACCAGCCCGCCGTAATAATAGAGTAAAAAGGTTGCTGTGCCAAGCAGGATAATGAACCTGGCAAAAAACAGTTCGTTCCCCTTTTTCCATTTTACTAACTGGTAAACGAAAAGCATCGCCACCCCGGCCAGGGCGAAATAATCGGTGAGCATTAATTCGGGCAGTGCTGCCACATAGGCCTTTTCCAATAAAAACTCGGCCGAGGACTCGTAGAAACCCTTCCCCATCAGCAAGCCGATGCCGACAGGCAGCAGGGCTACCGCCATACTTGCCGTCCCTGCCAGGCAGGTTTTCCATATCTTGTTAATATTTTCACGAAAACCGGAAACGGCAGCGAGAAAAAGCAGGAGTCCAATACCCAAGCCTATGAAGGCATAAGCCAAGGAATGCGTCAGACCTGCTATGAAAACCGCCGCTGAACCGGCAAAAAAGTCAGCCCGGTCACCATGCTTTATGTAACGGGAAAGGAAATAAAAGGCCGGCATCACAAATATAAACGCGTATTCCTGCGAGTTGGCGGCTGCCTGTCTCATCCAGCCGATTGTCAAATATGGCCCCAGCACTCCATACATTACGGCCGCCAGGATCCCCGGCGCTTTTCTTCCCGTCCAGCGGCTCACCGCGAAATAGATGCTTAAAGTGATCATTATCCCGTGCAGGGGACCGGAGTAATTGACAATATACAGCGGGTCCAGCGCTGAAAACTTGTGCAAAAAATCCAGGTACAGGTGAAAACCCTGCGGGTATATGCCGTCCCGGAAGAGCATTTTCCCATCCAGGTATTTTATCCAGGCAATCACCACGTAAGAATCCGACATGGCCGGCGCGGCATGCCGCAGCGTGTCATAGAACCGCAGGTGCGCGGAATATACGAATACGGTCAAAAAAAGCAGGGTGTCCAAAAATGCCGGCCGGCTGCCGAAACGTTCAGACAGTAAGACCTTTAATTCGCCGCTCTTCCTTTGCAGCCACCCGCGCAGCACCCTGCGGGGATGGACAAGCCCGTCGGCGAAATCGTAAACCCAGACCATTGCCCTTGGCCAAAGGTCTTCCCAGCTGTTGATGTTGTGTTTTTCCCGGTAATAGCGCAAATAGATAAAGGCAAGCACCGCAAACAAGGTCAGCAGCTCGTAAATCTTGAGCAGGATCAGAAAAAAACCCAGGACGACAAAAAACAGCACGGATATTATGTAATTCCTAAAAAACCGTTCCAGCGGCGTACCCGGTCCTTCGCGTAAAACAACGCGGGGAAACAGCACGAACAGCACATAGAAGGCAATCAGGTAGCGCGAAGCATGAACGAAGTGATTGGCAAACGACGAGTACAATCCCCTCACCTCTTAAGAGGCTGCGTATAAATAGTAGTCAAGGTTTTTTAACACCTTTACGACCCCCCGGCACGTTGTCGCCAAAAAGACGGCGGCGCCAAACAGCAGCCCCAGCACGGCAAAATGATGGTCAAACCAGCGGCTTAAAGGAAACCCCACCACGATGTTCGCCACCAGCCCCCATAAGATGGAACGGCCGACCATTTCCGGCTGGGACAGGGAAAAAAGGATCAGGGCGTTCATCAGGCCGGCGCAAAGCACCGTATACCCGGCCAGCGCCGCAATAAACACAAAATGCGTGATCTTGCTGCTCAAGAGGTTCACTTCCAGCGGCAGCACCGGATTAAGGTGGATAAACCTGACGGCCAGGTAGACCGCCGCGGCGGTTGCAGCCGAAAATAAAACCACCAGGTAAATTCTTCTCAGGTAGATGCCGAGGTATCTCATTCCCAGGGCGGCCGCGCGTGAGGCCTTGTAATTCTTTTGGTGGGTCTCCAGGTTCGCCATGAACTCATTCACCACGACCTCAATAAACCCCATCGGGAGGATCAGGGTTATGAGCGCCAGGTCAAGGCCCATTTCGTAAGGACCCCTAAACCAGATCAGGTACGGCATGTAGACGTTGCTTGTCGACCAGGCAATAATCCTGTCCATGAACAAGAAAGTGAAGTAAAGAAAACCGTAAATGAAATATGGCAGGACCGTATAAATGGTGATCGAAGCGCGGGGCAAGGAAGGCGCGATCCCCTTTTCCAGTTTCCTTTCGGCGCTTATGAAAAAAAACACTGCCAGTATAACGCCAGCAATTGAAACAAGACAAAGCGATATTATCTGGGAAACAATGATATTGAACTTCAAGACGACAAAGAAAATGTAAACCGTAAAAATCCCCGCAGCCAGCAGGCCGGTAAAAGCCAGCTCCCTCTGCAGGATATACATGACGGTGACGGACAGCCAGATGGCGCTTAAAAAAATAAAGTAGAGGAGGATAACGACAACCATCCGAAAAGGGAACACGCCAAAAAAGGCGTTGAACACGAGAAACACCAGGAAAATCGCCGAACAAACGAGATAACCCAGCCTGACGAAATAATAGGTTATCCTGCGGGCCATGTTGTAGTATCCAAGTTTGATGTACAAAAAACCGCGCCGGGCTATGGCCTGGGTGAATCCCCCTACGGCCATGAAACTCATGATCGTGCCGATGGCTATGGCCGTGGCCAGTTCCAAAGACAGGTTTTCGTAAGACCATAACGAAAACCGCAGGATGAGCATGGCCAGCACGGAAATGGCCATGGGCAGGGCGAAGATCATACCCCTCAGGAAGCTGCGCAAAACCATGGCCATATAAGAAAAAAATCCCATCTTGGAAGCCGGCGGCAGGGGTACGGCGGTGAATCTTTCCTGGCCGATGTCCCAAAGATAAGCGGCCAGTTCAAAAACATTTTCCGCGCCGAATTCCTCGGCAGCCCGGTCGTCGGTCCATCCCTTTGATTCAAGGAGCGCCGCGATCTCATACTTGTCCTCCGGCTGCAGACGCCTCTCCAGAACAACATCCAGCAAGTTATTAAGCTTCTCGCTGTCAATGCCTCTTATCTCTTCTTTGCCGACCAGCGCCATCAGCTACTCTTCCATCCCCGGCAAAACCATATTGACAATCAGCTCGGGAAGCTTTCCCTCCGCTTCCGCCCTGCCTATCACCTCGGTGGTTATCTTTTCCCCGCGGGCAATGATCAATTTACCGCCGCCGTCAAACAGGTCTTCCCCCGCAATCTTGCCGGCAATATACTTGTACCGCATGCTGTTTATTTCCGCGGCAACCGCGCGGCTGCCCGCCGTCGAAGCCGCCATATCCGCTGTATCCGCCGGTCCCTGCTTCGCGGTCGGCGACGTCTTCTTCACCTCTTCAACCTGTTCTTGACCCAGCTCCTTTACCGGCTCTTTCTGCAGGTCTTCTTCATCCGCGACATCCGCTGTTTTTTCCCGGTTTTCTGCATAACCGGCCGGATGAGCGCGCAGCGTTTCCGCTGTCGAAGCCGTCTCGCCGTCCGCCCCGGGGCTGTCGAAAACACTGTCCCAGAAGCCAGACCCCACGACCTTTCTTTCTTTTTTTTCTTCCGCACCCGGGAGCAGCAATGCCTGTTCGTTCTCCGGGACATTCAGCACCCTGGCCAGGTTATCAAGCATTTTTTTCATTTGCTGGCCCTGTTCCTTGCCGGCCTGTGGTGGTGACAGCGCCGCCTGCTCGTCTTCTTTCGCCTGGGCAGGTTTCCTGTTCTCGATTGTGCTTTTGAATTTGATAATCTTTTTCGAAAACTGTTCAGCCACATCGCCGGCCTTTTCGGGTTCCTGAAAAATACTCGCCAAACCTTCCAGCAGCGACTGGATGTGAGCCCTGGTCGCCTTTATTTCGCTCTCGATGCCGTCAACCTTGCTGCTGTTCGCCTCGTTCTTTTCCCGCGCCGCTTTTATAACCTCTGCCGCTTCTTCCTCGGCCTTCTTCTTTAAAAGGTCGACGGCCTCCCGCGCCCTGACAAGAGCCAGTTCAAGAAATTCCCTGGGCTTCGCCTTTTGGGCTCTTTGGGCCTGCAGTTCCAAAAGCCTCTGGTACAGCCTTTCCTTTTCTTCCCGGCTGGCCCGGACCTGCTCTTCCAGCGCGGCAGTTTCCTCGGCCTGCGTTTTTTCAAGCTTGCCCAGGAATTCATCGACTTCACGGACGCTTAGTCCCCTGAACCTAACGGTCATACCGCCCTTTTTAGACATTCTTATACTCCTCCAATGCCTTGCTGTAACACTGGGCTATGGATTCCATGTCCTCGGTCAATCTTTCCAGGGTTTTCCTGATCCTTTCGCTTTCCTTCTCTTTCTCGTAGACCTGTTCCCTTACTTTAATACTCATGGATTCCGCGGTTTTTATGGCTCCGTACACGTTATCCGTGGCTTTCATGTGCGCTGAAAACAGGATGCCCTTTATCTCTTCGTTCAGCGAGTTCTCTTGGGCGATTTCCTCCTCGATCGCGCGGATTCTTTCTTTCAATGTTTCAATCTCGCTGGTCGTTTCGAATAATTTGTCGGACAACTGCCTCAAGGTTTCTTCGTAAGCCTTGTTCATCGTTCTTATCCTGTATTCGACTTCTTCTTCATCATAACCGAAAAAGGAACGAGCAAACTTTTTCTCCACGTTTAATCACCTCATGCCGTTCTCTTTCCTCCAGCGAGTTTTACAAGAGTCTCCGCTTTCTCCAGTTCGTGAAACGCCTTGTCAAATTCACCCATATTGTTGTATGCGCCGGCTATTTCGGCAAGGATCACGGGTACCGCCGGGGTATCCGGGGCTTCTTTTACCGCAAGCCTGAACTGGGCTACGGCCTCGCTCCAGTGTCCAAACGCCAGCAAGGCGTAACCCTTCTCCGCCAGCAGCCTCTGCCTGGCGACCCTGCTGGAAACCGCCCTGAACTCTTCGGGCCTCCTGGCCAGCTGCCGGTAGCTGTTTAAATAGAGTTCCAGCACCCTTTCGATCGTAAAATAGTTCAAGGCCCGCTGCCTGGCTTCATCACCCAGGGTTTGCCTCATCTGGGGATTTTCCAACAGCCTGATGATCGAGCTGGCCAGCTGTTCCCAGTTCTGCGGCCTCACCAGCATCCCCGCGTCGCCAAGCGCCTCTTTGATTCCTCCCACATCCGTGGCCACAATGGCCTTGCCCGTCATCATGGCTTCCACGATAGAATAGGGAAACGCTTCGGACATGCTGGACAAGGCTATCACGTCGCCGCTGCGGTAAGCGGCCGGCATATCGTCGGTATGGCCGGCGAAAATGAAGTTTTCGCTCAAGTCCAGTTCATTTACCAGACCGAGGCATTCGTCCAGGTATTCGGGCACGGTGACCGACCCGTACACGATGAACCTCACGTCCGGGATGCTTTTCTTTACCGCCCCGGCCGCCCTGATCATCGTCAGCAGGTCCTTGGTCGGGTCGACCCTGGCTGCCACCACAACCGTGGGGTACTTGTTCTTGCGCAAGGTTGGGGCGGGAGAGTATACCCGGCTATCCACGCCGTTATAAATAACTTTTATCGTTTCCTGTTTTACCCCAAAGGTCCTTTCCCAGCGGGTATTGAAATGGCAAACGGGCGAAACCTGGTCCGCATAGGCGTAGTTGAGCTGGGTTATGGAATTTATCAGCCTTACCAGAAAAGTGTTGAGAAAAGAGGGATAACCCCTTTTGGAAAGAGAAAGGTACTGCTCCCGGAGATACACGCCGTGCTCCGTCAGGAGAAAAGGCGTTCTGTGCTGTATTTTGGACAACACGCAGGGGAGGCCGCAAAAAGCGGCGGCCGCCGAATGCGTGACATTTACCCTGGGCACAGGGGTATTGATAATGTTAAAAAAGCGATAAATCCAGCCCAGGCTCTGGATCAGGCCGAAAATGCTCGGTTCTTCCATTTTTTTATCGTACCCGGCCGTATAGGCAAGCATCATCTTCTTGTACAGGTTCCAGATCAGTTCGGATTTAAAACTCATTTTGTAGTCATATTCCTGGAAATATTTATGCAATTCTGAAAGGATAAACCCAAACTTTTTTGTATCCTTTTGCGGGCTGATTATTTCCTCGATCAATGAAACGAAGAGAGGCGCGAAATGGCTGCGGACAACGTTTTCGTCCGTGCGCCGCTTGGCTAAGTAAACTTGAGAAAAAGGAGTGGTCAGGTGCTCGCTCGGCTCCTCCGTTCCCCACAACGGGACCTTGATCAGTGTTGAGTCTAGAGGCAGGTTGAACTTCCTCGTCACATAAGGATTCATGATAATGCTGTATATCACATATTCCACGCCGCTCATTTTATGCACAAGGATATCGCACCACGTGCTTACGCCGCCCTGGTGAAAAGGATAAGTTCCCTCTGTAGTTAGCATCACTTTAATTTTACCATTCATTTACTCACCTGTAAAAATATATTTCATTTTGGTTATTCAATTCATTAAATTATTGCTAAAAAACGGCTGGCACGCCCGTGACTTATTACGACAGCAATTGATTAATTTCGACATTTTTGCTATAAAACTCTAGATAAAAACCACCAGAAATGACTTCATTTTACAATATAAATATTATAACAGACTTTTTTCATGTTAACAAACGAAAAATGTCGAAAAAAGAACTCCATAAAAAGACCGGGGCTCATTCTGGCGCCCCGGGGAAAACCTGATGGACAAGGACCGGCATTACTGGTAACATAAAATCATGGAAACCCTTGTACAAGTGCTTGCGAAAGGGGAAATGGAGAATGCAAACGGTGATCATGACCGACTCTTCCAGCGACCTGCCGTTGGGCTACATTGAAGAAAACAATATACCGTTTATAAGCCTGACCTGTCATTTTAAGGGAAAGGATTTCGTCGACGACTTCGGAAAAACCCTGGATTACCACGAATTTTATGAGGCTATCCGCGCCGGGGAAATGCCCAGCACCTCCCAGGTAAATGTTCAGGCTTATGTTGACAAGTTCCGGGAGTATGCAAAAGAAGGCGCGGCCGTCATTTATATTGGTTTCTCCTCCGGTTTGAGCGGCAGCCTGCAGAGCGCCCAGATAGCCAGAAAAACCATCCTCGACGAGTACAAACAGGCCGACATCACCGTCATAGACAGTAAGTCCGCTTCGCTCGGCCAGGGCCTGCTGGTTTATTACGCTCATGAGCTGCTGAAAAAAGGCGCGGTCAAAGATGAAATCGTCGCCTGGGTCGAAGAAAACAAATTGAAGGTCAACCACTGGTTTACCGTTGATTCGCTTGAACATTTGAAACGGGGCGGCAGGATATCCGGAACCGCGGCCGCAGTGGGCAGCATCCTGAACATCAAGCCCGTTCTCAAAGTCGACGACGAGGGCAAGTTAACGCCGGTAACAAAAGTCCAGGGCCGGAAAAAGTCCCTGCGCGTGCTGGCCGACATGCTTGAAGAGAGAATAGTGAATCCGGAAGAACAGGTGATTGCCATCAGCCACGGCGACTGCATCGAAGACGTCAATTTTTTGGAAAACATCCTGCGCGAAAAATTCGCCTGCAGGGAGATCATCATCAACCAGATCGGCCCTGTTATTGGTTCTCACTCCGGTCCGGGTACGCTGGCCCTATTCTTCATGGGTAAAACCAGGTAAACAGAACCAGGTGGGTATTACCCGCCTCATTTTTTTATTATCCTTTTTCCTTCTTTAATCCCTTCCAGCTGCGGGTTGAGGACAACCATGTCTCCTTGAACCAGTCCCTCCTCGATGACCGTTTCCCTGTCGTTTTCGAATCCCTTTTTCACGGGCTGAATTCTTGCTTTGCCGCCGCGCACCACCCAGACCGCATCACCATCTTTATATGGGAACAGCGCGGTTTTGGGCACAACCAGGCGGTTCTCCTGCCGGCTGGTCGTAAACTCGACGTCCAGCAAATAACCGGGCTTCAGGGTGACCTCTGGGGGTGGGTCCGGTCTTACCGTGACCTTGATGCGCTGCTCAATGAGCCCCAGGGCGGAAACCTTCTCAACGGCTGCCGGCGCTATTTTCTCTACCGTACCCGTAAAAACGACCTTTTGATCATCATTGTTCTGGATCAAACTGACCTTCAACCCCGGCCCAATCGCGGATGCGTCTTTCGTCAGCACAAAGGTCTCAATAAGGTAGCTGTCTTTTTGAAAAAGCGTCATTACCTGCTGGCCGGCGCCAATGACCATGCCCGCTTTTGCGTCAAGCTGAGCCACGATGCCGTCGGCAGGCGCATAAACAAAGCTTTCTTTGATCCGGTACTCCAGCAGATTTATCTGGGCAAGCAGGGACTCGATCTGCCCGGGATAATACTGAGAATTCACGGTGTTCAAAGCGTCTTCATACTCCTTTTTGCTGATGGCCCCCGCTTCATACAGTTCTTTCAACTTGTCAACAGACACCTTGCTTTTCTCCAACTCCTGCTGGGCAATCACACTTTTCAACTGTCCCCGGAGCTGTTCCACCTGAAAAACCAGTTCGCTGGTGTCAAACGTCAAAAGAAGCTGTCCTTTTTGCACCGTGCTGCCTTCCTCTACCGGAAGATCGACGATTTTTCCCCCGTAGACCGCGTATACCGGATGCTCCTCGCTGGCGATAACAATCCCCTCTTCTTTAAAGGTCCGGGCAATGGAACGGGGTTCGACTGCCAGAAGATTTGCCTGGAGTCCACGGAAATGCTGGAGGACGACGGTTGCAGTAATGACCGCAACCAGGGCCAGTGCCGCGATCACTTTCCATTTCTTTTTCATAAAAGCTACCCCTCTTTCCTTGTTATTCTGCCGCCTTCAGAACATCAGCCAGGTGCAGCGACCTTATTTTTCCGGCCGCCGCCCGCTGGCCGATCCAGATGGAAAGAACCGTAAAAAGAACAGCGACAGCAACTGACATCATTCCAAGAGCGGTGGGCATGCTGTAAACATCGTTGCTGATTGAACGGGCGAGCCCGACAAGCATCAGTTTGGTCAGCGGGATACCGCCCAGCATGCCGAATGCGGAGAGAAACCACTGCTCAAAGGTAATAACGGACAGCACTTCGGAGGGCGTCATACCAAGCACCATCATGGAGGCCAGTTCGCGGCTGCGTTCCGATACGGAAATAACGGAAGTGTTATAGATAATGGCAAAACCCACCACCATGCCGATGAGCAGCATTATATAAATGGTCGCCGAATATGACCCCATCAGTTCCCGCAGCTGCCTGAGCATTTTGGCCCGGTCTTCTATCCCGCTGATCACCGCTGAATTCCTGTACTCCTGGTGTAATAGCGGCAGGTCACGCTCATCTATTTTCAGCATGGCGGTAGTGACTATCTCGCCTTGTCCCAGCAGTGATTGAAGCGCTTCTATTTCCATATAGGCGTTGAGGCCCAGGTACTGGGGGATAACCCCGGCCACCTCAACTTTTTTAGAGGAATCCGGATCTTTCAGCATCAGGCTTTCCAGGGTCAGCTCCGTGCCTACCTCGGCCTCAAGGAGCTGCGCCAGGCGTTCTGAAATCACTACCCCGCGGTGAGGCAGCTGCACCGGTTGAGAATCGGCGTCAAGGACCCGGTGCATTTTGCTGCCGGCGGGAAGCCCCAGCAAAACAACATCCTTTTTATTCCATTTATTTCTCAAGGTAACGGGTATTTCCGCCTTGCTTTCCACGCTTTTGACTCCCGGAAAGCCGGACAGCTCCCGCTCGACCAGGCTCCTTTTCAGGGGTTGCGACAGGTTGATTTTCACATCGTACGTCTCAATCTTTTCAAACTGGTCAAAGAGCATTTCCTCGGACAGTTCCCACATCGACCAGGACATGGAAAGAAGCGCAAACGTAAACGTTATCCCTATAACAATGAAAAAGCTGCGGCTCTTGTTCCGGGCCAGGTTGCGTACAGCCATCTTGCCCTGCACATTGAGCGCCTTCCAAAAAAACGAAACCCTCTCCAGCAGCACGCTTTTACCCGGGAGCGGCGAACGCGGCCTCATGGCTTCAGCCGGTTCCAGGGCAAGTACGGCCCGGCACCCCCGGTATCCCGCTATGGCTGAAAAGGTCAGGCTTAGCGCCAGGCTTAAAAATACCGCGGCAAGCGAGAACCTGCTTTCCAGCCCGGGAATATTGAAGTACAACCGGTACATGTCGGTATACGGGCGCGAAAGCGCGGCGCCCAGCAGCCCGCCGGCGATCCCTCCCGCCGCGCCCACCACCAGGGCATACGAGAGGTAATGAAACATTACTTCCCTGTCTGTATACCCCATGGCCTTCAGGACGCCAATCTGGACGCGCTGGTTTTCGATCATCCGCCTGAGCATAATATAGAGGATAATGCTGGCCACGCTCAAAAATATCAAAGGGATGGACCGGCCCATGTTCCCCAGCTGTTCAAGCTCTTCGGAAAGTATGACGTGGCTGGCCTGGTCCTTGCGCGGGTAAATGCTTTTTAACCCGTAAGCCTTGAGTTCTGCTTTCAACCTGTCTTCCACGCCCTGGTAATCCGCACCAGGCATAAGCTTAAAAATGAGGCTGTTGACGCTTCCCTTTTCCTGGAAAAAGGTTTCCATCGTTTTATATGGCAGGTAGGCAATCCCGAATTCTTCAGGCCTCGGAAAAAGGTCGCCCGAAGACCTCATGGCATAGATAAACTCAGGGCTGACCCCGGCTCCCGCTATTCTCAGGCTTCTTTTTTTCCCTTCGGCAATGATCTCGATTTCACTGTTCAGTTCCAGCCCGTTGGCCTGGTAAAACTTGTTGTCAATCCAGATGTTCATCTCCCGCTCCTCCAGCGGGATGCCCATTTCCAGTCTCACCCCGTTGAGGGGATTGACAGCTCCGGGATCAACTGAAACCAGGCGGAGGTAAACGTTGTCTTCCCTCCCCGGAAACACCACCCTGACGTCCTTGATCAGTCTCCCCTGGATTTCTTTTATCCCCTCGATGGAACGCAGTTTTTCAATTTCACCATGCGGCATGGCTGCCACCTCGGCAAAACCATCGGCAAAATTGTAGTAATAATAGAAATTTTTCTGTGCCAAGTCCATGTTTTCCAATACCATGGAGAAAGAAGTGAAAAACAAAAGCCCGATGACCATGACCGTGGCGCAGGCTATATATGACCCCTTGTTGTCTTTCAAGTCGCGCAGCACTTTCCTCCAGAGCATTACCACGTCACCTTCTCCGGCGGGAGGGGATTCTCGTTTGTTTCGATGCGGGCCAGCCTTCCGTCCTTGAGATAAAACACGCGGTCGGCGATCCTGGCAATGGCGGTGTTATGGGTTATGACAACAACCGTTTTTTCAAAGGCTTCGCAAAATTCTTTCAACAGCCGGAGCACCTGGATGCTGGTGTTATAATCCAGCGCGCCGGTCGGTTCATCGCACAACAGCATCCTTGGATTCTTCACCATTGCCCTGGCCAGGGCGACCCTCTGCTGCTCGCCGCCCGAAAGCTGCGAAGGAAAATGGGCGAGCCGGTCGGCCAGCCCCACCCTCTCCAGCATTTCCCCGGCCGGAAACGGCTGCTGGGCGATCTCGGCGGAAAGGCTCACATTTTCATAAGCGGTCAGGCTGGGTATGAGGTTGTAAAACTGGAAAACAAAGCCTACCGTGCTGCGGCGGTAAGCTGTCAGCGTCTTGGAATCGGCCAGGTGCAAAGGAGTGCTCCCGTAATACAGCTCTCCATCGCTTACCGTGTCCATCCCCCCGATCAGGTTCAAGAGGGTGCTCTTTCCCGAACCGCTGGGACCCAGGATAACCACAAACTCGCCTTCATACAGTTCAAAGTCGACCTCCCGAAGGGCCTTTACGGTAACTTCTCCCATCCGGTAGTATTTGCCGATCCTTTTGGCCAGAATAAGCGTTTCCACAGGCTCACGCCCTTTTTGAACAAGTTTCATGGTCTATCATAGCACATTTTAATCGCTTCCCCTGCTGCAGCTGCTGCAAGAAATAATACAGAAAAAAATGGAAAGAAGAAATAATATATGCAGGCCACTCCTGATAATACGCTTCACTGCAGCACCCCGTTCCTTTGCGCAATAACCGTATTTTAGTAACCCGGCTACCTGTCAAAATTCCTGATAAACATGTTGGCCTTCTCTCCTTCCAGGAGTTCGTCTATTTCTTTGTACCCCAGTGTTTTCAGCAGTTCAAGGACATAGGGATTATCCGCCGGCGTCCGGTTTGCCGCCTGGGAACCGTACCTGTTGACCTGTTCAGTTCCCAGCTTTGGGTCGATAACCGCCTGGGGACCGCCCACGCACCCGCCGGCACAGCCCATCCCCTCGTAAAAATTGGCGTCTCCTTTATGATCGAGGGCCTCCTCAAGCATTCGTTTACATTCCCGCACCCCGTCGGCCTGGACCGCTTTCAGCCGGATCTTTCTTTGGGGCCTAATCCTTTGCAGCGTTGCCGCCACCGCCTGGCTGACGCCGCCCGTGCGGGCATAAATCCTGCCGGCTTCTGAAGAGTGCTCGCTGGGTTCGTCTTCCAGCTCGGCCGGGTTTATCCCCACGGCCTCAAAAATCTGCTGCAGTTCCTTAAAAGTGAGCACGGCGTCGACGGCGTCCTTGACGTCCTCTTCCTTGGCTTCGGCTTTTTTGGCTACGCACGGCCCGATGAAGACCACCCTGGCTTCCGGGTGGATTTTTTTCACCCCGCGCCCGCAGGCGACCATAGGAGAAACGGACGGGGAGATATGGGGAACCAGCTGCTTGTAAACCTTCCTGATCATGGCCACCCACATGGGACAGCAGCAGCTGGTCAGAACAAAATCGCCCTCCTTACGAACATTTATATCAAACTCCAGCGCCTCTTTCAAGGTCAGCATGTCGGCAAAAAGCGCCACTTCGACCATCCCGTAGAAGCCCAGCCTTTTCAAGGCTGCCCTGAGCTTTCCCGGCGTTACATCAGGACCGAACTGCCCGGCAAAGGCCGGCGCCACTATGGCATAAACCGGAACCGTGCGCTCCTGGAGAATCCGGATGAGGGGCACAAACTCTTTTTTATCCACCAGGCAGCCGTAATCGCAAACCTTAATGCATTCCCCGCAGCTTGAGCAATAATCCTTTTTTATGACCACCTTCCCTTCTTCGTCCCTGCTGATGGCATTAAAGAGACATGCCGCCTGGCAGCGATCTTCCCCGCATCCGCGCCCGGTTTCACAGTCCCTGACCTTAAAGACGACCTTGTCTTCTTCTCCCTGCCCGGAGGCGTATTTTATATAATCATTGAGATATCCTTCACCCGCAGAGTTAATCCTGGCGATTTCCCCTTCCATGTTCCCCTCGAAGGCTGATTTCACCAGCCTGCCGAATATATCGTCATACGTGAGGTTCTCCATGAGTTTCTCTCCTTTCTTTCATCATCATTGTTAATATTTTTGCTCAAGACCTTTGTTTATGCTTGTATCCAAAACAAAATTGTATTTCTAAATACAGGAGGATTATGCATAATTATGTCAAATAATAAAAGAAAAAGCGTTTTTAAGAAGGGGGCCCTGTTATGTTAAGAATGAAGCTGAGGACCAAGCTGGTATGGCTCATCCTGATCTTCTATATAGCCATTGGAACAGTAGGCTTTATGGGGATCCAGCACCTGAAAAAGGTTATTGGTTCGGCACAGTATTTGTATGAGCAGTCGGTCCTTGGCATAATCAAGCTAAACGAGGCTGACTCGCTGTTGAAGGAGTCTTCGCAAAGCACGCTGTTTTTTTTCCTGAGCAAGGATGAAAGCCAGAAAGAAGCCCTTAAGACCCTGATAAACAAGCAAAACGAAAACTTGAAAGCAAAATTGGAAGAATATAAACAGTGTGACCTGGACGAAATTCAAAAAATAAATGTTCAAGCGCTGGAAAGAGATTTTAAAGAATACAACGCCTTCCGTGAAAGCATGATGGCTGAAAATGAGCTGGGAAACGACGTCTCGACTTCCCTCAACGACCTGATCATCAAGCAGTCCAGGGTTTCAACCTCTTTTTCCATGCTGCGGGAGTATCAAAAAAACAGGAGCCAGGAAACCTATGAAGCAAGCTGGCAAGTTTATAATCAATCTTTGAATTC
Organism: Peptococcaceae bacterium; assembly: GCA_024655825.1. NCBI lineage: Bacteria > Bacillati > Bacillota > Clostridia > Eubacteriales > Peptococcaceae > Peptococcaceae bacterium. Next base: position 147,221 of record JANLFJ010000002.1, read on the forward strand.
ATTTCTCTGGATACTGCTGGTCAGTATCGTCCTGACCCTTGCTTTCGCCATCATCATCTATCTTTCCATCATCAGGCCCTTGAACAGGCTGACAGGCGCGGCGCAGCTTTTGGAACAGGGAGACTTGCGGTCACAAATCAAAACCGCTGAAAACAAAACGGAAATAGGCCGTCTCATGACCTCGTTCGGCGCAGCGTTATCAAACCTCCGCGAACTGATCGTGAGCACCAACGAAATAGCTCTGGGAGTAGCCGAGGCAAGCAACGAGCTTAGCACGACCGCCGAAGAAACAGGCCAGGGCGCCAGCCAGGTGGCTGTATCCATGGAGGAACTGACCAAAACAAGCCAGGAGCACATGGAACGGACCCGCCAAATGGCGGCCGCCGTGGAAAGCATGCTGAATACGATAAACCATATTAGAGAAAGCTACAACCAGGCCAAGAACGATACGGACCAGGCCAGCGCGCTGGCTGACGAGGGGCAAAAAGACGTGGAAACGGCCATCGCTCAAATGGATGTTATCAAGAACTCGACCTATGACATGGGCGAAAAGGTCACCGCCCTGGAAAGCTCCTCACAGAAAATAAGCGAAATCGTCGATATAATCAGCTCCATCGCCCAGCAAACAAACCTGCTCGCTCTCAACGCCGCCATCGAAGCGGCCAGGGCCGGTGAACAGGGCAGGGGATTCGCCGTGGTAGCGGAAGAAGTGCGGAAACTGGCCGAGGAATCGGAGCGTTCGGCGCAGCAAATTGCCGAGCTGATACTGACCATACAGGACGGCATCAAAGCTTCCATGGCCTCCATGCACAAAGGAGCCGAGGAAGTAAACAAAGGCACCCAGACCATCGAAACCAGCGGCAGAGCCTTCCTCGAGATCAGCAACTCGGTAAAGAGCATTAACGAGGCGGTAAAAAGGCTGGGCGACGCGGCTGAAGAGATTTACAGGGGCAGCAGCGAAGTTGAAAAGCTGCTCGCCTCTTCAGTGGAAACATATGAAAGCATCGCCGCCCACACGGAAAGAGTATCCGCTACCGCCCAGGAGCAGGCCGCCGCTATGGAAGAAGTCGTTGCTTCCGCGTCTCATCTCTCCGGCCTCGCGGACAGCCTGAAAAAAGCGGTGGAAAGGTTTAAGGCGTGAATAATACTATCAATCCGGAAGGGCAGCCGCCTCTTCGATTATCACTGCCACAAACCGCGCTGTGTCTACCAGGTCTTTTATACTGATCTCTTCTTCAGTGGTATGCACCCTGTTCATCCCCGTGGCCAGGTTAACTGTCTTGAGCCCGCGCTCGTTAAAGAAATTAATGTCGCTTCCCCCACCTGAAAAGACCACCCTGGTTTCCAAACCCGTTCTTTTCCCGGCTCTTTTGGCGAGCTGGATGAGCGGGTCTTCTTCTTTTATGTGAAAGGCGGGGTACATCCTCTCCGTTTCGACTTCCAACCGCGCGCCGAAATGAAGGCAGGCTTCCTGCAGGCAGTCCACCATGTGCCTGGTCTGCCGCTCCAGCTTGATGACAGAAAGACTCCTGGCTTCTCCTTCAATTTCCACCCTGTCGCAGACAATATTTGTAGCCCTGCCTCCCGAAATCACCCCTATATTGGCCGTTGTCTCCTGGTCAATGCGCAAAAGGACCATCCTGTCTACAGCCCTGGCCGCAGCCTGGACAGCGCTGACGCCTTCTTCCGGGTTGACTCCCGCATGCGCGGCTTTGCCGTGGATAACTGCCCTGATCTTGTCCTGTGCCGGTCCCTGGTTGATTATTGTCCCTGGCTTTCCCCCGCTGTCGAGAACATATCCTCTCCGGGCCTGCAGCAGGTCACGGGTCAAATAGCGTGCCCCTAAAAGACCAGTCTCTTCGCCCACAGTAAAAAGCAGTTCGATGTCGCCGTGAGGAATACCCTCTTCTTTAATATGGCGGATGGCTTCCAGGACAGCGGCAATGCCTGACTTGTCATCGGCGCCGAGAATGGTGTCGCCGCTGCTGAAAACCGTCCCCTCCCTGATTATAGGCTCAATATTTTCACCGGGTGAAACCGTATCCATGTGGGCGCCGAAAAGAACCGGTTCAACTCCTTCCCTGTTTCCTTTCAGTCGTGCCACCAGGTTTCCCGTATCGCAGCCGGCGCTTACACCCGCCCGGTCGTCGACTAATACTTCCAGCCCCATCTCTTCCATCCTGTTCTTGAGGAACAAAGCAAAGCGTGCTTCCTGCCGGCTGGGGCTTGCTATCCTTACCATTTTGAGAAACTCATCCAACAGGCGCTCTTTTCTAATCATGACAACCTCCGGCAGGTAATCTTTACCCCAATATACCATTTGCCTGAAGCAAATACCATAAGATTTTTTTGTACCCCTTGACAACAGCCCAATTATGTTAGTATAATATTTAGCAAATCCAATAAATAACAATAAAAGTGATGCGGGAGGAAAGTAGGCTGAAGCAAACCTTCAGGGAGAGGGTGTCGCGACTGGAAGCGCCCTCAGGCTTTCTTCAGGTGAAGTTCCCTTCCAAACTGCAAGGGTGAGCGCCGCAAGGCGGGTAGTCTGCGCCGGAAACTTCTACCGTTAAAAAGAAGGGGTATCGGATTTTCCCCGTACCTTTACGCCAAGAGGGTTTATGGCGGCAAAAGGATGCCGTCATCTGCCAACCAGGGTGGTACCGCGAAAGAAAAGCCTTTCGTCCCTAGGACGAAAGGCTTTTTGTCTAATCCATGCGGGGAAAGAGGTGCCTGTTTCGAGCGGGCGATCAAGCCAAAAAGGGTGGTACCGCGGAGTCCACAGCCTCCGTCCCTTTACGGGGAAGGCTGTGGACTTTATTTATTCTAACACTTTCCGGGAGGAATGAGCATGGAAAAAGCCGTCATTCAAGACTCTTTCAAACTGGCCAGCCGTAAATTCAAGCCCGAAGACACCGTCGTGCGGGTCGGTGAAACAACCATCGGCGGCCCGGAAATCACCGTAATGGCCGGTCCCTGTGCCGTGGAAAGCGCGGAGCAACTGCTGGACTGCGCCCGGGTGGTGAAAGAAGCGGGCGCTCAAATCCTGAGGGGCGGCGCTTACAAACCGCGGTCCTCGCCATACTCTTTCCAGGGTTTGGAGAAAAAAGGCCTTGAATACCTGGCCCAGGCCAGGGAGAAGACAGGGCTGCCCATTGTTACCGAAGTAATGGATACCGAAAGCGCCGGCCTGGTGGCTCAATATGCCGATATTCTCCAGATAGGCGCGCGCAACATGCAGAATTTTTCGCTGCTGCGCCAGGTGGCGTCTTTCGGTAAACCCGTCTTGCTGAAGCGCGGTCTCTCAGCCACCATTGAAGAATGGGTCCTGGCTGCCGAATACATTCTGGCGGCTGGCAACCACCAGGTAATCTTATGCGAAAGGGGTATCCGCACCTTTGAGACTTACACCCGTTTTACGCTTGACCTTTCAGCCGTACCGGTTCTCAAACACCTTACCCACCTTCCGGTAGTTGTTGACCCCAGCCACGGAACAGGAAAATGGCGCTGGGTCCAGCCTATGGCCCGGGCTGCTGTTGCCGGCGGGGCTGACGGCCTGCTGATCGAGGTTCACCCCAACCCCAGCGAAGCTCTTTGTGACGGGCCCCAGTCACTGAACCCGGAGAAGCTCCAGCAGCTCATGGCGGGTCTTGTTCCCGTCGCCCGCGCTGTAGGCAGGAATTTGAACATACCCTCGCCTTAAGACCCTTCCCAAATCTTGATTGAAAAGGTGATCTGAAATGGCAAAAACCCTCGCTTATCTCGGACCAGAAGGAACATTCTCGCACCAGGCAGCTTTAAAGTGCTCAAAAACGGGCGCCCTGCCGAAACCCTATCCAACCATCGCCCATATACTCTCAGCCGTGGACAAAGGAGAAGCGGACTTCGGCGTGGTTCCCGCCGAGAATTCCATCGAAGGCTCAGTTAATATCACGCTCGATATGCTCGCCCACGAGCTTTCCCTGTATATTCAACAGGAAATAGTTATTGACATCACACATCATCTCTTCTCCTACACCTCTTCCCTCGCTGAGATCCGCACCGTGATGTCCCATCCTCAGGCCCTGGCCCAGTGCCGCCGCTTTTTGGAGAAAGAACTGGCGCATGCCGCGCTGGTTGAGACTTCGAGTACAGCGGAAGCCGTCCGCCTTCTCTCCCCCGGCGCGGAAGGAACAGCTGCCATTGCTTCCTGGGACAGTCATACCCGCTACGGCGTACCTTGTTTAATCCGCAACATCGGTGATTATCCCCACAACCAGACCCGTTTCCTGCTAGTGGGAAAAGAACCCTGCCCAAGCAATAACACCTGCAAAACCACCCTGGTCCTGACCCTGGCGGAAGACCGTCCGGGCAGCTTATATGAAATACTGGGTGATTTTGCCAAAATGAACATCAACCTGACCAGGATTGAATCACGGCCAGCCAAAAGCCAGCTGGGAAAATACATCTTCTTTATTGACTGTGAGGCCGGCAGCCACCATCCCGGCCTGCAGCAAGTTTTAGAAAACCTGCCTGCTAAAACGGCCCTGCTGAAAAACCTCGGTTCCTACACAACTTCATGTCCTTGCTGAAAATAAATCGCCTTTTCACCCGAACGAACGTTGAAATTCAAAAAGATATTTGTTAAAATGAACGAAAGTAAATTACTTTTTATGGAACAGGCGTTGCCCGCACCGATCCGGCGCGGGCAAGCAGCCGGGCATAGGCAGCAGGAAACTGTGGGACCATAACTACCAGCGTAGTTATGGCCTTTTGTTTTTATGTATTTTGCCGGGACCAGGGAGCTGTTAATCATGATGGAAACTGATAAGGAAACCCTCGGTATTACCGGGGCATGGTTAGGTGTAGGGGGGAATTTGCTTCTTACAGTGATAAAACTGGCTGCCGGCATCGGCGGCAAAAGCCAGGGACTCATTGCCGAAGCTGTTCACTCTTTGGTGGACCTGTTTTCTTCTATCGGGGTTCTAATAGGGTTAAAAATTTCCAGCCGTCCCGCCGACAGCAGGCATCCTTTCGGCCACGGCAAAGCCGAATCCATTGTGGCGGGAATTGTTTCCGCGGTATTAATTCTAACCGGGGTCCAACTTGCTTACACGGGTATAAGGGGTGTCATCACCGGCTCGGAAAGCGTCCCCTCCCTTTTGACCCTCTATGTCGCTCTTTTTACGGTGGTGTACAACGAAGCCCTTTTTCGCTACCGTCTCTTTATTGGCCAAAGAATAAACAGCCCGGCAATCATTTCAGATGCGTGGCACCAGAGGGCTGACGCTTTCGCTTGCGCAGCGGTCAGCCTGGGCATTATTGGAGCCCGCTTCGGCTGCCCCGTCCTGGACCCTGCCGCAGCCGCCGTCGTCTCCCTTTTTATCATCAAAGCCGGGTGGAACCTGGTTAAAGAGTCTCTGGACCAGTTGATGGACGCATCCGCCGGTCAAGAAACGGATGAGACCATTAACGCTATCCTGCAATCAATCCCGGAGATCAGGGAAGTTGAATCCATAAGGACCCGCAGTTCGGGCGGGGGTATCATCTGCGATTTGAAATTCCGCGTTAACCCAGCTCTTACCGTTGAAGAGGCGCACCACGTGTCAGTTGATGCCAAAAACGAAATCATATCCCGGATACCTGCCGTCAGAGACGTTTCCATCCATTACGGACCGAGCCGGCAGGAGGGGGATACGGAAATATGATTACAAATAAAAGCAAACATTGTTCCCGTTATCCCTCCTGCTGTCAAGCGTCAATAATACAGTCCATGATAAATTTCAGAACTTTTTACCCAGCATAATATTGCGCACCTTACAATTATACCCTGCCTGCGGCAGGGTATTTTTAAACTTATAAAGCGAGCGCGCAACGATCTGCCTTGGACTGGTATGGACAGCTTCATACCCAATCATGATCTTTCGACCATGATCAGGCATTTCACCGCCCATACCAATCGGTCGTTCGACCATACAGGATACCTGGACAACCCTGCGCAATCTCCCGACTGCGCAAGATCATCAGGTGCCTTCGCCGGCACTCGGCACCCTGGATGATCTTAGCTCGACCCTGTATGACAGGTTGGGCTCGTGCCGCAATCAAAAAGAAAAATTCAATTCGACTGCGGCACGAACTTTCCCCGCCATACAGGATCTGCCCTCCGGCTGCATACAGGCCGTCTACTACACTTTTACAGTCGTAAAAGGAAGCTGCGTCATTAAAAGACGCAATGTCCAACAGAACATTTTTTGCGACCTGCAGGCAACCTTTGGCCGGCCCATGCAAACCCCCTTTGGAGCCCGCATGAGCCTGGGCTCAACCGTTACGCACCCGCATCTATAACTTAACCCAAAGAGAAAAAACTTATTCATTTTTTCTTTTTTTAACTTATCTCTTTGAAACCATGCAGTTCTTCCTCGGTAAAGAGACTCCTTAAACTGAGCAATACCAGCAGGCGGTCATCCACCTTCCCTATGCCTTTTATATAATCGTGACCCATGTTGATGAACGGCGGCGGTTCGATCTGGTCATCGGAAAGCCGCAGGACTTCCGTAACCTCGTCCACAATAATCCCCACACGGCTGTCGCCGATCTCCGAAACGATCACTTTCGGCTCAACCCCTTCGCAAGTGGTTAGCCCGAACTTGCTGGATAGGTTGACAACCGGTACAACATTCCCGCGCAAATTGATAATGCCCTCCATATAGTCGGGAACATCCGGTAGTTTTTTCACCTCGCCATAGCGAATAATCTCTCTAACTTCAAAGATGGGTACAGCATATTCCTCGGTACCCAGCTTGAACACCACAAACTGCTTTTCCGGCATCCTGTCACTCCCCCTTATTTATCCTGCGCAACCTGCGGAATCACAGAACTGGATTTGCATTCCAATTATACCATGAAGTTGATTGCCTATGATAGTCCTCATGCCGAAACGGAGACCCATTTGAAATCTGCCTCCGGACCAGCAGGGGGAAGACAGAGCCCTTTGACTTTCGGCTTGACGGCATAAGCCCTGGTAAAATCATAAAGCGGTAAAACCGGCAGGCCGGCCATTAGAATATCTTCCGCACGGTGCAAATAAACCAGGCGTTCTTTTTCCTCGCTGCCGGCCGCCATTTTCATCTGCTCGTCGAATTCCCGGCTGGTCCAGCCTGTGTCATTATTGCCGCTGCGAAAAACGTACTTTTCCAGGAACGCCGCCGCATCGGCATAATCGGCGGGCCAACCGGTCAGAATCAGGTCGTACTGCCTGGCCCATGCTCTCAGGGTTCTTTGCTCCCATTGAAGCGGTATAATTTTAACCTCAATCCCCAGTTGTTTTTTCCATTCCGACTTGAGATAAGCCGCCAGGTAAAGATGGCTCCCCTCGTCCTCCACCAGCATTTCCAGCTCCGGAAAGCCCTTGCCTTCAGGGAAACCCGCTTCGGCGAGAAGCCTTTTGGCCTCGTTAAGGTCATTATCGGGAACCAGAACGCCTCCTTCCGCCCGGAAATCGCTCCCAGGCTGGCCTGTTGTCATCCCGGGGGGAACGATACCACGGGCCGGCTTTTGCCCTCCCTGCAATACCGTATCTACCATCTCTACCCGGTTAAGGGCATAGGACAGGGCTTGGCGGGTTCTGATGTCCTTGAGCGGCCCTTTGCTTGTGTTTAACTGGCAGTAAAAACTGGCAAAAACAGGGCTGGTGAGCATATAACCTTCTTTCAGTCCCCTGGCGATTTCATCCTGAGGCACATTGAGCGTTAAATCATACTGCCCTTTTTGGAACGCCTGCCAGCGGTCTTTAACGCCAGCAGTCCCCGTAAACCATGTCATGCTCTGCAGGCTGACGTTTTCCCTGTCCCAGTATTTATCATTCTTTATCAGCTCATATTTTTTGCCTGCTTCATACTTGCTGATGAGAAAAGGCCCGTTGCCAACAACTTTTTTATCCCTGAACAATTCCACATCCTGGTTTTTCAGCCCGGTGGGAACAGGGAAAAAGACGGGATGAATCAACTTCTTGTAAAAGACAGGATTGGGCTGGCCCAGTTCTACTTCCAACCTTCTGTCATCGAGGGCCCTGATGCCCACTTCTCCGGCTCCCTTTTTCTCTCCCCGGTAATCGCTGTCTTCGGAACGGTTGTACCCTTCCGCATTTTTAATTTCATAAAGCAAAAAGGCATACGGGCTTTTGGTCTTGGGGTCCAAAACACGCTTCCACGCATATTCGAAGTCACGGGCTGTTACCATCTCGCCGTTTGACCATTGTGCCTGCCGGATCGTAAAAACGTACCTGGTCCCATTTTCCTGTATCCAGCCCGTGGCCATAGCCTTTTCATAAAGACCATCGGGCCTGATACGAACCAGTCCCTCAAAGACGGCATTAACCAGCTGCCTGCCTGCACTGTCGGAAACCAGCGCCGGGTCAAGACTGGCCGGCTCCGAAAAAAGGTCATAATTGAGGTGCTGCCGCGGCGTCACCTGCCAACCCCGGCAGCCCGGCAAAATAAAAACTGTCAACAGGGCAAGAGACAAGAACAGTCCCAGCCCCTTCTTCAAAAACATCCTCCCTGACAACCCCCTTACAGATTTTTCTCCTTCCATCACAGCCCTATCATAGCCGCAGCCCGGTCTTTCTGTAAACAGGCACTTAATCCCAAAACAGCCATTGTTTTTTAAAGGAATTTTCCGTTTTTGAGAGAAGTCTATTTATAAATAAATACGGTATAATTGAATAAGACCCGCAAAAAAATACCAAACAATTAAGGAGAGACAAAAAATGATCATCGCCGACAGGCTAAAAAGGCTGCAGCCCGGAATCTTCTCCAAAATCAGCATGCTGAAGGACCAGGTGAAAGCTGCAGGTAAAGACGTTATCGACCTGAGCGTGGGCAGCCCAGACATGCCGCCTCCGCCCCACGTCAAAGAGGTCTTGCTTAAAGCCGTGAACGATGACAAAAATTACGGCTACACACTGACCGAAGGCATCCCTCCGCTGAAAGAGGCCATTACCGGCTGGTATAAAAAGAACTACGGTGTTTCCCTCGACCCCGACCGGGAAGTGCTTTCACTGATGGGCTCCCAGGACGGGCTGTCCCACATATTCTGGGCCACGGTTGACCCCGGTGACATTGTGCTTGTCCCCGACCCCGGCTACCCTATTTACAGCAGCGGTCCCCTGCTCGCGGGTGCAGAGCTTTATCCCATGCCTCTTGCGGAGAACAACGGCTACCTGCCGGATTTTTCTCGTATTCCGGAAACCGTGCGCCGGAAGGCCAAGGTCATGGTCATCAATTACCCCAGCAACCCGCTGGCAGCTACGGCAACAAGGGAATTTTTCCAAGAAGCCGTATCCTTCGCCCTGGAAAACGGGATCATCGTTTGCCACGACTTTGCCTATTCCGAACTCTCTTACGACGGATTCAAAAATGTAAGTTTTATGGAAATCGAGGGCGCCAAAGAGGTGGGAGTAGAGTTCCATTCCATTTCTAAAACTTTTAATCTTGCCGGCTGCCGTCTAGGTTTTATCGTCGGCAACGAAGAAGTGATTGACGCCTTGCGGCTGGTAAAAAGCAACATAGACTACGGAATCTTTCGCCCTGTGCAAATGGCGGCGGCAGCCGCCCTCAGCGGTTCAAACGAATGTGTCAGGCAGAACGCCCTGGCCTACCAGCGAAGAAGAGACACTCTCCTCGACGAGCTGGCCAAATACGGGTGGAATGTCAACAAGCCTAGGGCTTCCATGTTTGTCTGGGCTAAGCTCCCCCCATCTTTTACCTCCGCCGGTGATTTTTCCAGCCGGCTGCTTACGGAAAAAGGCGTGGCCGTCGTTCCCGGCACAGCGTTCGGCGAATGCGGCGAGGGGTATGTCAGGATTGGCCTGGTCCAGGAGCAGGCCAGGCTGAAAGAAGCTGGAAAACGCATGGGAGAATTCATCAGCACGGTTTAACTTGTCTTTTAGATTTCAGTGTTATAAAATAAAGCTGGCTTATCCAGGTGCTTGGGGAGGATGACGATGATTAAAGACACGGAACTGGCTTTAGGTCACGATGCCTCTTTACGAAATAAAGTTTTTAAATACATTAAAACCCAGATCATAACCGGACAGTATGGTCCGGGGGAAAGCCTGGTCGAATCGAAACTGGCCGAGGAACTGGGGGTCAGCAGGACCCCTATCCGCGAGGCTATTCGCCTTCTGGAACTGGAAGGCCTGGTGGAAATCACCCCGAATAAGGGAGCGGTGGTCCTGGGAATAACCAAAAAGGACGTGGAGGACATCTACGCTATCCGCCGGCTGATAGAAGGCCTGGCGGCCCGCTGGGGAGCAAAGCTAATCACCGCTCACGATAAAAAAGAGATGGAAAAGATCATCGACCTGATGGAATTCTATGCGCAGCGCGGCGATGTGGATGAAGTGGCGGACCTAGACAACAAATTCCACGAAATAATCTACGAAGCCTCAGGCAGCAAAATCCTCAAACTTACGCTGTGCAACCTGCACCAGTACGTGCAGCTGGCCAGGCTGGAATCGTTGAAAAAGCCCAGCCGGATTTCCCAGACCCTGGCCGAACACCGGGCTATCCTGGACGCTTTTAACGAAGGAGACCCGGATAAGGCCGAAGCCGCAGTATCCCATCACGTGAACATGGCCTACGAAAACATTAAACGACATGAATAAATGAAATATTAACAATAATAAGGGCGCACCATAAAAGGGCTGTCCCATCTTTTATGATGGTCCAGCCCTTTTATAAAAATACGTCTATTTCTGGTAACTGATTACCTCCAGCAAGGCAGCCTCCGCGCTTTCGATGTGATGGCGGGCCGCTTTCTGGGCAAGCGCGACGTTGCGGCTGGCAATCGCCTCCACGATCTGCCTGTGCTCGTCCAGGGCGAATTTCATGCGCCCGGGCACCGCCAGGGTGGTTGTTCTGAACCTCTGCACCTGCTCGCGCAGCTCCTTCACCATGCCCTGCAGGCGGCTGTTTTTTGACGCCTTAAAAATAAGCTCGTGGAATTTAGTATCCACCTCAATCGTTTTTAACAGGTCGCTGGCTTCGTAATGGCTTGCTTCCAGCGCCAGGCTGATCTCCATTTCTTCTATTTCTTCTTCCGTGGCGCGTTGGGCAGCTAACCCTGCCGCCAAGGCCTCCAGTGCTCCCCTTATTTCAAAAACCTCGTTGATGTCTTTGATGGAAAGGCCGGCAACATAAGCGCCTTTCCGCGGGACCATAACTACGTAACCCTCCAGTTCAAGCTTGCGAATGGCTTCCCTGACAGGAGTGCGGCTAACGCCCATCTCCTCGGCCAGTTCCGTTTCCATCAGCCTCTCTCCAGGCTTGAGAACCTGGTTGACAATCGCGTCCCTCAAAGACTCATAGACAATTTCACCAAGAGGCCGAAACGAGTCAAGCTTTATCCTCAACAGTGACTTTTCCGGCATTTTTTCTCCTCCTTGCTTCCCAATCTCACAGGATGAAACACCAGTCAAAAGCCGCCAAAAAATCCGGATATGATAATCGCTTAGCTAAAGTATAATACATTACCCGTCATTGTCAACGCCTGTTCTTTTTGCCTGGCGGATACGGCCTGTGTAATACTCGATGATTTCCCTCCGCCTTACTATGCCGATAAAAACCCCTTCGTCATCCACCACCGGAACGAAATTCTGGGTGATGGCAAGGCTGAGCAGGTCTTCCATCCTGGCATCGATGTTCACCGCTTTGTTTTGCCTATGCCTGGGAACTTCTGTCAAAAGTATTCTATGGGTATTCTCAAAAACTAAGCCCGGCGTGTTTTTCATTTTCCACAGAAGGTCTCCCTCCGTAATGGTTCCCACATATTTTCCTTCGTCATCAATCAGGGGAACGGCAGAATAGCGGTGGTACTCCATCTTTTCCATGGCCTGGCGCATCGAAGCCCGGTAGGAAAGATAAACCACGTCCTGCTTAGGAATCAAAAAGAAAGGTATATTCATCTTTTGCGGCCATCCTTTCTCATAATAAAAACAAAATTATTAATACTTTGCTTCGCGCAACAATAATGTTAAAGTAAATTAGAACATCTTACAAGGATCGCCTGGCGAAAAATTTAACCAGCCGCAAGCTCCGCCGGCGCCCGTCGTCCCCACGCGCCGACAATCGTTAAACTCCGAGGAGGTATACACCTTGAAAAAAAGACTCGCCTGTTTGCTTCTCATCCTGGCACTCCAACTTTTTCTTTCCGGCTGCAGCAGACCGGAGAGGCAGGCGGACCGGGACATGATTAAACTGGGACTGCTCAGGGTGGAGGACAATCTTCCCTTTTTTGCCGCTGAACAGGATAAACTTTACGAGAAATACGGCCTGCAGGTTGAACTTGTCACTTTCAACAGCGCCCGGGAGCGAGACATCGCTTTGGAGGCGGGTGAAATAGACGGCGGCCTGGCCGACCTGCTGGCGACAGCCCTTTTCAAAAAAGGAGGAACTCACGTAAAAGTGGTGGCTTTAGGCCTGGGAGCTGCCCCGGAGGAAGGAAGGTTTGCCATCCTCTCCGCGCCGCAAAGCGGCATTACCTCTCCGCGGCAGCTGCGGGGAGTGCCTGTCGCCGTTTCATACAACACCATTATTCATTACCTGGCCGAAGAAATGCTGGCGGCTGCCGGCCTTAAACAGAACGAAATCTCCTTGCAAAACATCCCGGACCTCAGTATTCGCCTCGATTCCCTGCTGGCTGGAAAAGAAGTCCGGGCCGCCCTGCTGCCCGACCCCCTGGCCGCGCTCGCCGAAAAATCAGGGGCCTGCGCGGTCATTGACGATACCAGGCTTGGCCTCAACCTGTCCCAAACCGTGATCATCTTCCGAGAAGATACGTTGAACACAAAACCCTCTGCGGTGAAAGGAGTATTAAGCACTTACCAGGAAGCCGGCGCAAACCTCAACTCGCATCCCCAAAAATACAGGGAACTGGTCCTGGATAAAGCCCGTATCCCTAAGCCCCTTGAAGACAGCTACGCCATTCCCCATTACTCCCCCCTGCAGCTGCCTACCAGTGAAATGGTGGAAAGAGTCATGAAATGGATGGCGGGAAAAGGCCTGCTGGCAAAACCATACGCCTTCGAAGAACTGGTGGAACCAGCTTTTATCCCGCGGAGCGGAGCAAAGAGCTGACATGTACCAGCTGATCAACGTCTCGCTGTCTTATAAAACAAAAAACCGCCCCCCTGCGGAAGCGCTGGCGGATATTAATCTCTCCATCAACCCTGGAGAAAGATGGTCTCTCATCGGACCTTCGGGGAGCGGCAAAAGTTCGCTGCTCCTGATGATGGCCGGGCTGCTCATGCCTACAGGCGGGCGGATACTTTTCCGGGGGGACCCTCTTGGCGGCCCGGCGCCGGAAGCTGCTCTCATCCTGCAGGATTACGGCCTTTTTCCCTGGAAGACTGTTTATGAAAATGTCCTGCTGGGCCTGACCGTCAAAAAAATGCCAAAACCGGCCGCGCGGGAAAAGGTGTTCCAGTTTTTGTCCATACTGGGCATCGAGGAACACTGGCATAAATTTCCTGCCCAGCTGTCGGGCGGGCAGAGGCAAAGAGTAGCCATTGCTAGGGCATTAGCCCAGGAACCCGCCTGTCTCCTGATGGATGAACCCTTTTCCGCGCTGGATGCCCTCACCCGCGAGCAGCTGCAGGCGATACTCCTGCAGCTGTGGAAGGATTTAAGATTCACCATGTTCCTGGTCACGCACAGCATCGAGGAAGCGGTTTTCCTGGGAAATAAGATCGCCGTGCTCTCACCAGCCCCGGGGCGGCTGCTCCATGTGCTGGGCAACAGCGAACAGGAAGGGATAGCACGCAACTCCGCCGGGTTCTACCGGCAGTGTTCCGCGGTACGTTCCCTGCTGGAGGAGGGTAACCATGTCCGGTAAAACGCGAGGTTATCTCTCCGCCCTGCTCTTTGTCGTACTGTCCTGGCACCTCTTATCGCTTATTCTTGACAAACCGTTCTTCCCGCAGCCCTTCCCCGTGATGAGGGAACTCCTTTTCCGCACCCTTCACGGCAACCTGCCTGGTCATTTCCTGGTCAGCGTTTACCGGGTGTTGGCCAGCCTCATTATCTCTTTTGTCCTGGCGGTTCCCCTGGGACTTGTCGTAGGAAGAAACCCCGCCCTGGACAGGCTCGTTTCTCCCGTCATCTACCTGCTGTACCCGCTGCCCAAAACCGTCTTTTTGCCGCTGATCGTCGTGCTGCTCGGACTGGGTGATTCCCCAAAAATTTTACTTATTTCCCTCATCATCTTTTTCCAGATCCTTGTGGCTGCCCGTGACGCCGCCAAAGACATCGCCCCCCAGTGGGTCCTCTCCATGAAGTCGCTGCATGCGACCAGGTGGCAGGTATACCGCCACCTGGTATGGCCTTCCTGCCTCCCGAATATCTTTACGTCCCTAAGGATCAGCCTGGGTACAGCCATCGCCGTGCTCTTCTTGGCGGAAACCTTTGCCTCCACAGATGGCCTGGGCTATTTCATCCTTGACACCATGGAGAAAAGAGAATTCGCCGCGATGTACGCTGGAATACTGGCCATGGGGCTGCTGGGAGTCGCCAGCTACTTGCTCGTCGACCTTTTGGAAAACCGCTTTTGCCGCTGGAACAGGTTCTAATGCCGGAGCCGGCCGGGGTAACCCGGCCGGCATTATTATAAGACAGTCAATCACAGTAAATTTCGCTAAATAATTTTATGGACATATGCCCATAATATATGTTATACTACTAATGAGCATATGCTTATTAACACCCAAGAATACCATTTAATAAACCAGGAGGATGAATGAAATGAAGTTAGCTGTGAGCTCGAAGGGCGAAAACCCTGACAGTCCCCTCGACGAAAGGTTCGGACGGGCGCCCTTTTTTATCGTCTATGACCTGGAAAACGACACCTGCACCTGCATCGACAACAAGCAGAATTACAACTCCCCGCAGGGCGCCGGAATCCAGTCGGCCCAAAATGTCGTCAATGCCGGCGCAGGCGTAGTAATCACTGGAAACGTAGGACCGAAAGCTTTCCAGGTCCTTAAAGCCTCCGGCGTGAAAGTGTGCCTGGCAGAGGGAATGACCGTAAAGGAAGCCATCAACATGTACAAGCAAGGACGGCTGTCAACAGCCGAGACTAACAATATTGAAGGCCACTGGGTCTAAATTAGCGTTAAACTGAATCAACCGGAGGATTAAATATATATGAATATCGCCATAGCCAGCGGTAAGGGCGGCACCGGCAAAACAACCGTCGCCACGAACCTTGCCTTTTATCTTCAACACCACGCCAAAGAAGATGTCGCGCTTCTGGACTGCGATGTGGAAGAGCCCAACTGCCATCTTTTTCTAAAATCGGTCTGCCTGGAAACAAAGAAAGTGATCCTGCCCGTTCCTTCGCTTGACCCCGATAAGTGTACGGGCTGCGGAAAATGCTCGGAAATCTGCCAGTTTGCAGCCATTGCCTGCATCAAGGGAAAAGTCCTGACCTTTCCTGAACTCTGCCATGGCTGCGGCGGCTGCATTCTGGCCTGCCCCGCCGGGGCGCTTTCGGAGCAAGAACGGGAGATAGGAACAGTAGAAACCGGCACCAGCGGAAAAATAAAAACGGTATACGGCCAACTGCGGGTGGGTGAAGCCATGTCTCCGCCGCTCATCAGGGCGGTGAAGAGTCACGCTCAAAATGGACAAATCAACATAATCGACTCGCCGCCGGGAACTTCCTGCCCCGTTATCCAGGCTGTTAAAGGCTGCGATTTTGTCCTTTTGGTCACCGAACCCACCCCCTTTGGTTTAAACGACCTGTCGCTGGCGGTAGAGATGGTCCGCGTGCTCGGCCTTCCTTTCGCCGTGGGGATAAACCGGTCTACCATCGGGGACGAGAAAGTACGGGAATACTGCCGGAATGAAAAAATCCCCATCATCCTGGAAATACCGGAAGACAGGGAAATCGCCAGTATGTATTCACGCGGCCGCTTGGTTCTGGAATCTCTCCCCCACTATATGGAAAAATTCGAAAAGCTCTACCTACAGCTTAAGGAGGTCATCCCATGTTGAAGGAACTGGTAGTTATCAGCGGCAAGGGCGGCACCGGCAAAACAAGCATAGTGGCGGCGCTGGCCAGCCTGTTGAATAATAAAGTCCTGGCAGACTGCGACGTGGATGCCGCCGACCTCCATCTGGTACTGCAGCCGCAAATCCTGGAAAAAAAAGAGTTCTGGAGCGGGAAAACAGCCAGCATCAACCGTGAAAACTGCGCCGAATGCGGAAAATGCCTGGAACTGTGCCGCTTTGCCGCCATCAGTAATGATTACGCCATAGACAACATTGCCTGCGAGGGCTGCGGCGTGTGCGCTTACTTTTGCCCGGCAGGGGCCATCGACCTGAAAGACAACCTGTGCGGGCACATCTTCGTATCCCGGACCCCCCACGGCCCGATGGTTCACGCCAGGCTGGATATAGCCGAAGAAAACTCCGGAAAACTTGTCAGCCAGGTGAGAACCCAGGCCCGCGCGCTGGCATATGCGGAAAAGCGCAGCGCTGTCATTGTGGACGGACCGCCGGGCACAGGCTGCCCGGTCATCGCTTCCATTTCCGGCGCCAGCACGGTCCTGGTAGTGACCGAACCGACAGTGTCGGGAATACACGACCTGGAAAGAGTACTGGAACTGGCCAGGCATTTCCGCATCCCGGCCATTGTCTGCATCAACAAATGGGACATCAACCCCGGCATCTCTGCATCAATAACGAACAAATGTGAGCAAATCGAAGCAAGAGTAGTGGGTCAAATACCCTATGACGGCGCCGTAACCAGGGCCCAGGTCCAGGGAATTAGCGTTCTGGAATACGACCCCGGTTCCCCGGCGTCATTAGAACTGCAAAAGTTAGGTAAAGTGGTTGAATCGTTATTAAATCAGTAAACCGGCATAAACATGAAAAAGGAGAGAAAAAAAATGATCATCGCCCTGCCTGTTATAAACAACCAGCTCTGCATGCATTTTGGACACTGCGAGGTTTTTGCCTTCTATGAAGTGGATGAAAAAGAAAAAAGAATAATTAAGAAAACCTTTCTCACCCCGCCTCCTCACCAGCCCGGAGTGCTTCCCCCATGGATCAAAAGCCAGGGCAGCAACCTGGTTATTACCGGGGGAATGGGGCGCCGGGCCCAGGACCTTTTTGAAGAAGCGGGAATAAAAATAATCATCGGCGCTCCCGCAGCCAGCCCCGATGAAATCGTCCAAAGTTATCTCAACAATACGCTGCAAACCGGCAAGAATGTCTGCGACCATTAATCTATATTATTTTTACGCTCTGTTTCTTCCCCGCAGCGGGGACACCTCACCAAATCGTGACCGTGACCGTGCCTTCCGAAAGGCGGGCCAAACCTGTAACCGCAGGCTTCGCATTTCAGCCACTGGTCGGCCAGGCGGTAATTTCCGCCTTCAATGCGAATGGCCTTGCCGTTTATGACGGCATCGGCCAGCTTGGCCCTGGCCGTGGTCAGGATCCTTTGAAAAGTCGGCCTGGAGATGTTCATCCTTTCGGCGCCTTCTTCCTGCTCCAGTCCTTCCAGGTCCTTCAGTCGTATGGCTTCAACTTCTTCCAGACCTAAAACCAGTTCTTCCAACTGCCACTTTGGGACCCCGGCCGGCTTAAAATAAGTGACCTGCGGTTCATATTCAACGCGTCGCCATTTTGGAGGCCTTGGCATGCAAACCCCTCTCTTTCGTGGTTATACTATTTTGACATTATCGTCGTCACGCAGGGATCTGACGATGTAATCCAGGATGGCTCTCTGCAAAGCTCCTGCCCCCAGGTTGGAACAATGCGCTTTGGTTTCCGGAAGACCGCCCAAGTAATGGAGTATGTCTTCATCGGTTATCTCGCAGGCTTCATCAATGGTTTTGCCGTTCGCCAGTTCGGTCATGGCGCTGCCGCAGGCAACGGCAGCCGGGCAGCCTGCAATCTTGAATTTGATGTCAACAATCCTGTCTTCTTTTACCCTCAAGAACACCTTGATATAGTCGCCGCAGGAAGGGTCCCCCATGGTGCCTACCCCGTCCGGATCATCCATCTCGCCAAGGTTCCGCGGGTTCAGGAAGTGGTCCAGTATTTTTTCGTTGTACATAATTTTCCTCCCCACATCACTACCTGTATCTTATCATTTTACCCTGTTTTGTAAAAGCCTCTCCGCATTCAACGGTAAAAAGCCGCCGGTCGCCGGCAGCTTTTTTATTTACTGTTTTTTGTTCGCCTGTTCCGTCAGGAAATCTATTTCCAGCAAATCCGCTCCCGGCGACTCCTCGATCCTGCCTTCATCCCCGAGGCTGCTGACGGACGGCTCCAGGGGAAGCGTTCCCACAACCGGGAATTTGAATTCCTGGCTTATCAAGCCGGCCTTTCCCTCGCCGAAAGGAAACACCCTCTGCTTGCAGGCAGGGCATTCCAGGTAGCTCATGTTTTCCACAATTCCCAGCAAGGGAACCTTCATTTTTTCGGCCATTTTGACCGCCTTGCGGACAACCATTTGCGCCAGGTCCTGCGGAGAAGTGACCACCACCACTCCATTTAAAGGTATTGTTTGCATCACTGTTAGAGGGGCGTCTCCCGTGCCTGGAGGCAGGTCAACGAAAAGGTAATCCAAATCGCCCCAGACGACTTCCTCCCAGAACTGCTTTATCGCTCCTGAGATTATGGGCCCGCGCCAGATGACGGGTTCGTCCTCACTGGGCAGCAGCAGGTTTATGGATATTATTTCTATACCCTTTCTGCTCCTGATGGGCAGTATGCCCAATTCCGTAACCGGCGGAGCGGAACTCAAACCAAAAAGCTTTGGTATGCTCGGCCCGGTAATATCGGCATCCAGTATGCCCACTTTATATCCCCTTTTCCTGTAGGCAACAGCTAAAAGGGCCGTTACGGTTGACTTGCCTACACCTCCCTTCCCGCTCATCACCGCTATCACGTGTTTGACGTTGTTAAGCCCGGACGCCTTGCCCTGCTGTTCGCCGGTACAACGGCCCTGGTCCTTTTCTTCACAGCTGCTGCAGCTGCCTGTGCATTCTGGCATATCGAATCCTCCTTGTCATGTTTCTTCTAGCAGGTAGCACCGGGAATAGCATACACCTGTTTTGGACATATGTCAATAATTATCGGCGGGGAGAAAATTTAATAACGATTTCCACAATTTCCGGCCGGTTGCCGGTGCGGATAGGCGGTCCCCAGGTGCCGAAGCCGGAGGAGACGATCAACTGCAGGTTCCCCTTGCGCAGGTAACCCCAATCGGTTTCATAGATCCTCCGGGTAATGAAGCCGTTGGGAAAAAGCTGTCCACGGTGAGTATGGCCGGAAAGCTGCAGGTCGACTCCCTGGGCAGCCGCCTCGTCAAGCTGGCGCGGCTGGTGATTGAGGAGGATTACGGGAAGCCTGCGGTCCACTCCTTCCATTATTTCCGCCAGTTCCTTCGGTTTTGAGCCGGACGCAAAATGGGCACGCGAAACCTCATCACGGCCTACGATATAAAAACTGTCAGCCACCTTGACGCACTCGTCGCGCAAGACCGTGATTCCGGCCTGCTGCAGGTTGTGAACAGCCGCTTCGATATGTCTTCCGATGTACTCATGGTTACCCGGAACGGCAAAAATCCCGTATTTCGACCTGAGTTTCTGGAAAGTGGAAGACATGTCCTGCTGGATAAAGGGGCCTACGTCTTCGTCGATGATATCGCCCGGCAGCAGGATAATGTCCGGCTGTAAGCTGTTGACCGTCTCCACCATTTTGCTTAAACGGCTGTTATGAATGATTTCACCCAGGTGTATGTCGGATACCATGACCGCGCGCAGTTCTTCCAGCCCCCCGGCCTGCTTGGCAATGTTAAGTTCATAATGCTGGAGGCGGGGATGGCGGGCGTTCCAGGTGCCGTAAACCAGGACGGCAAAAGTGAACGCCAGCACGAAAACACCCACGGCCGGAGCAAAACGCGGATTCTCCTGCCAGCCGGCAGGAACAAAATGCAGCCACCCGTTAAGAAACCTTAAAAGATCGAGAATGAAGATTATCTGCAGCAAGTAAAACATGGCCGCCAGCCAGTAGGAGCCCGCCAGGGTCAGCAGATAGCGGGCGGCATGGGGAAGAACCCCGCTGCCCAGGCGGGCGATAACGTAAGAGAGAGCCAGCAGCCCAAACAATAGCCAATACGTCGCCTGGCCCAGGCCGGGTATAAACCTGGCCAGGTACTGCCACCCGCGCAGCCCGATATAATAATTAATCAAGGCGTAAACAAAAAAGAAGAGGGCAATGATCAAATATGCGGCGGTTCTCATATACATGCTACATTTCTTCCTTTAGAGTAGAAAGTACGACAATCGTATTGGTTTTGGCTACACCGGCCGTTTTCTTCAGGATCTGCGAAATGTATATCTCCAGCTTTTCCGTGTTCTCCGCGACCACTTTCAACAGGTAATCGTATTCTCCCGCAATATTGTGGCATTCCAAGATCCAATCGCTTTTGGCCACAGTTTCCCTGAAACCACCGGCGTATTCGGATTTATCAAGAGAAACCAGGACAAAAGCCAAAAGGTTAAGGTCCAGCTTTTTCCTGTTCAACCGGACAGTGAACTGCCTGATTATTTTTTCTTCTTCCAGCTTGCGAATTCTCTCCGCCACCGCCGGGACCGAAAGGAGAACCTTTTTGCTGATTTCCGAACAGGTCATCCTGCCGTTTGCTTTTAAGAGCTGTATAATTTTCAGGTCGATCTTATCCATATTGCCCTCTCCTCAACTTCCTTATTTTTTAACGCTATTCTACATAATACCTTTAATATTGTAAATATCTTTGCTTTTACTAAGATATTATTTTTCTCAATTGGGATATTTTCTTAATAATATTAAGCATATGGCTGGTGGTCCAATATCCCCAACCATTATGACATTTTAGGACAACAAAAAGGTGCCGACTCCTGTCAACACCTTAAGCGAGTAGTTTTGCCTGTCACTTGAACAGGGAAAGCAGGACGCCGGCGGCGACGGCGGAACCGATAACCCCGGCCACGTTCGGTCCCATGGCATGCATCAACAGGAAATTCCTTGGGTTGTCCTTCTGGCCCACCACCTGGGAAACGCGGGCCGCCATGGGAACAGCCGAAACGCCGGCTGAACCGATGAGCGGGTTGACCTTGCCCCCCGAAAGGAAATACATCAAGTCGCCCAGGATTACGCCGCCGGCTGTGCCCATGCAGAAGGCCGCCAGCCCAAGGCAGATGATGGAGATGGTCTGGAAGTTCAGGAAGTTTTCGGCGCTGGCCGTGGCGCCGACCGTGGTGGCCAGGAAGATGGTGACGATGTTGATCAGCGCGTTCTGGGCCGTGTCGTTCAGACGCTGGACCACGCCCGCTTCCCGGAAGAGGTTGCCCAGCATGAGCATCCCGATCAGGGGCGCGGCGTCCGGCAGCAGAAGGGTAACGACAATCGTCACGGCGATCGGGAAGACTATTTTTTCCAGCCTGGACACGGGACGCAGCTGCTCCATGACGACCATGCGCATTTTTTTGGTTGTCAGCAGGCGCATGATCGGCGGCTGGATGATGGGGACAAGGGCCATGTATGAATAGGCTGCGATGGCTATCGCGCCCAGCAGGTGCGGCGCCAGCTTGGAGGTCAGGTAGATGGCGGTCGGCCCGTCGGCGCCGCCGATGATCCCGATGGAAGCGGCCTCTTTAGGCGTAAACCCCAAAAAGAGGGCGCCGAGGAAGGTGGTGAATATGCCCAGCTGCGCGGCCGCCCCCAAAAGCAGGGTTTTCGGGTTGGCGATAAGCGGGCCGAAGTCAGTCATGGCCCCCACGCCCATGAAGATCAGCGGCGGGTATATTCCCAATTTGACCCCCTGGTACAGGTAGTAAAGCAGCCCGCCGGGATGCACCTTGCCGTCGGCCCCGATCGTCTGCGGGGCCATCAGGCCGGTGTTGGGCAGGTTGGCCAGGAGCATCCCAAAGGCGATGGGCAAAAGCAGCAGCGGTTCAAATTGTTTGACGATGGCCAAGTACAGGAGTATGAAGGAAATGAGCATCATCAGAAGCTGCTGCCAGGTGAGCGACAGGAAACCCGTGTTCATGATCAGGTCATGCATGGCTTTTGAGAAATCTATATGCATAGC